>JAIXVN010000010.1 GCA_027483005.1 Verrucomicrobiaceae bacterium | reverse complement strand
GTCGATCCAAGCGCAGGGCACCAGCAGGCGTTGATACAGCCGGCCGGGCTTGATTTCCTGCTTTTCCAGATCGGGGGTGACCGTGGGCAGATCCCGGCCAAGCAGGGGCTTCCCAATTGCAGCAGCTTCCAGGAAGGCGAGGCCGAAGCCTTCCGCCACCGAGGTGCTGAGGAAGTGTGTGGCCTGGGCTTGCCAGGATGCGAACGAGGAATCGCCATCTTCGGCCGGCAGCCTGCCAACCACGGCCAGGTCCACCGGCAGGCCTGAGCTTTCTGAGAACTCCTGCCAATCCTCAAAGTACGGCAGCCATCGTAACTGGGTCGGCGCGAGGGTGGTGGCGTATCGCGTTCCCTCCGGCGAAAGGGCTGCGAGCAGGAAGACCTCGCCGAGATTCTTCCGCCTGATGCCACGCACCGGGTAGAGCACGCGGGCCGGGCAGGATCTTCCCTTGGGCGATGTGGCGGGTATCCGGATCGGGTTCGGCAGCAGCACGGAGCGCTCCTCCGGCAGTCCTGCGGCGATGAAACGCTGACGATCCCGCGAGTTCACGAAGGCATATCGGATCTGCGGCGCGTCCGGGTAAGGTGTCTCACTGGCTGCAAGCAGTGGATAGTTTCCGGGCCGTCCGTCTTCGGCAAGATCGTGAAGCTGGAGGATCAGGCGTTCTCCCTCCGTTGCGAGGAGGGCGACGATCTCAGTCATCCTCTGATTCACCCCGAGCGAGTGGTTGTGGAAATGCCAGACATGAGGTCCGGGACCGAGGGCCTGCACGGTGACGGATCTCATTTCCTCCAGCAGCTGTTGCGCGCGGTGGCCCCCGGCCCCACGGAGGTAGTCGAGTCCCTCGATCAGCCGAAATGGCAGATCCGATCCAGTTGATGCGCAGCCTGTTAGAACAACATGCGCAACACCTCCTTCCCTCAGACAGCGAGAGGTTTCCTCGATCACCCGCGTGACGCCGCCTGCGTTCAGATGGTAGTGGACGATCACCACGGCCATGGGACTAGCCATTCAGGTCTTCGAGTTCCTTTACGAAATGGAACCCACGGATCTCGTATCCGAGCCGGTGATAGAGCCGGTGCGAGGCGCTGTTGGAAACGTAGCTGTCGAGCACCAGGAGATTGCAACCCAGGTCCTTCGCACGGATCTCCAGGGTCTTCAGCAAGAGCGTGCCCGCACCGCAGGAGCGGTGGGCTGGATCGATCACGAGGTTGTCCACTTCGAGATAAAGCCCGCACCAGACCTTGGTGGCGACCCAGGCACCGGCGAGTCCGATCAGGGTGTTTTCCTCAAAGGCTCCGTAGGCTTGGTAATGCGGGTGATCGCCCAGGATCGTCTCGAATCGACGGCGCACCACCTCCCCAGGCACATCCGGATTCAGATGCCCCAGCAAGCCAACGGCGGCAGTCAGGTCATCGGGACTGAGAAGGCGGATTTCCACGCTCACGACGGGATTGAATACCTGAAACGGAACGCTGGAAACCTGAAACTCATTGAAGTGGAGGACGCTCCGGTTCTTTCAGTTCGACCGGGCTGCCAACGAGCGATTCCCCATCGAAACGCCAGATCTGAAGCCACTGCGGCAGCTCAAGGTTCAGATCGATCTTGCCGTCCCGCTGGAGGCGGCGGAAGAGCACCTGGAGAATGCCGAAGGACATCCGGCCGAGCTCCTCATCGCTGCGGTTGCGATGTTGGCGTTGATCGAGGTCCGTCTGGGCCATGGCATCGAGCCCGAGGCTCCGAGAAAGGTCGATCAGGTGGGCGAGTTCGACCCCGTAGCCACCGGGAAAAGGCAGCGAGCGGAAGACTTCACGTCTCGCGGCATACTCGCCGGAAAGCGGTTGGAGAAAGGCGGTGAGCTCTGGATAGAACAGCGAGAGCAGGGGACGGACGAGGATTTCCGAAACGCGACCTCCACCGGTGGGGCGAAAGCCGTCCGCCTGGGTGATCGGGCGTTCGTAGAAGGCCTTCACGTGGCCGATCGAAGGATCTGTTAGAAGCGGGCCGACGAGTCCCGTGACGAAATGCGGACCGAAGTTCCCGATGTCGCCGTCGATGAAGCAGATGTGGTCACAGTCGGTGGCATGGAGGGCTTTCCAAAGGTTCTCCCCCTTGCCGCGAAAGCTGCCTTGTTCCGGGGCGATCTCGGCGGAAAGGAAAACCCTCGCGCCCGCGTTCGCTGCGATCAGGCGGGTGTCGTCCGAGGAGCCGGAGTCGATGACCAGCAACTCGTCCACCAGGGGGTGCCGCTCCATCAGTTCCCTGCGGATCGTCGTCACGATGGCGCCGATGCTTTCCGCCTCGTTGAGGGTGGGGATGCAGACCGCGATCCGCTGGCCATTCTTGGCGGCGGTGAGGGAGCCCACGTTTCCGAAGCGCGAATGATGGAAAACCTTCAAGACCGTCGGGTTTGTTAGATCATGTCACGGGTCACCGTGTAGCGGGCGGCACAGCGTGGGCACTGGAGCTTGATCTGGTTCTCACCTTCAAACAGGTCGTCCGGGCGCTCCCGCCATCCTCACAGGATCGGCAGGATCTTCTCAAGGGTGCAGCCGCAGTGAAAGCGGAAGCGGCGTGTCTCAAGCAGGCCCGTTTCCTCGGTTTCCTCCATGTGGGCGACGGACTCCTCATCGAGCGATTCGAACCACTCCAGATCGCAGTCGGGCTGCGCTGCGACCAGCACGAAGGTTTCGTCAGGCAGGCGGAAGACCTTTCCCGGGCGCTGTTCGGATTGATCGTAGTACTGGGAAATCCAGTGCACGGGATCCTTTCCCTCCACCTCGATGGTCGAGAGCCGCGGTTCGTCGTGGCCGTGCACCAGGGTCTGGGCGTAGAACAGGTT
>JAIXVN010000625.1 GCA_027483005.1 Verrucomicrobiaceae bacterium | reverse complement strand
GCGTAGCAGGCGATGGCCGCAAGCACCAACAACAACACTGGAAGTCCGGTGACCTGAGTGAAGTAACAATAGCCCAGCGCCGAATACACCAGCGCCAGTCCGATCGAGCCGCCGATCATCAAAGGCCTGCGTCCCATGCGGTCCACGGTGCCGAGAGCGACAAAGGTAAACACCAGGTTCACCGATCCGGTCCATGCGATGTTCTGCAGCACGCTCGACAAACTATACCCTGCGGACCGGAAAATTTCCTCCGCGTAGTTGAAGATCACGTTGATGCCGCACCACTGCTGGAACACGGCGAGAGTGATTCCAAGGACCATGGCCGGTCTCAGAGAGGGAGAGAGCAGCTCGCTGAAGGACACCTTTTTCGTGTTCTTCTCGGCGGCGACGGACTTCATGATTTCCGCCATCGCTTCGTCGGCATATTGGTTGCCGCCGATTTTTACGAGCACCTTGCGGGCCTCATCATTGCGGCCCTTGCCTGCCAGCCAGCGCGGGCTTTCGGGAACCAGGAAGGTGGCGATGACAAACAAGGCCGACGGCACTGCGGTGAGGCCGAACATCCAGCGCCAGGCAGAATGGCCATACCAGTTCTCGCGGATCATCTCGGCCGTGGCACCCTCCGGCAGATTTTTCACGATCAACCAGTTCACCAACTGCGCGAGAAGCACCCCCACGACGATGGTGAGTTGGTTCACCGAGACCAACCGGCCACGCATCGATGCGGGAGAAATCTCGGCGATGTATAAGGGTGATAGATTCGAAGCCAATCCGATGGCGAGACCACCGATCATCCGCCAGGCAATGAAGAGATCCAGATTGTGGGCCAGCGCGTTGCCGATGGATGTAATCACAAACAACACCGCGGCAATCAGAAGCAGGGACTTGCGCCCCATGCCGCTGCTGAGTTTCCCGGTAAGCATGGCCCCGAAGAAACAACCGATCAACGCGCACGAATTTGCCCAGCCCGACACAGCGGGATCGGTGATATTGAAGTGCGGCTCGAAGAATGGCTTGGCACCTCCGATCACGACCCAGTCGTAACCGAACAGCAATCCACCCATCGCGGCACAGACCGAGATGAGCCAGATGTATCCCGCATTCAGCCGCGCGCTGGATGAGGGTGACGATGAATATGAAGCAGAGGTGATCATGGGTTTTGCAAGGTTAGAAGGAATCAACGAGGTCGGCGGCGGCGGCATGGTTAGGGTCCTCCGCGAGCAAACGCTTCAGCACCGCCTTGGCCTTGCCGCGCTGGCCGAGCCCCAGACGCGCCTGGGCTTCGAGGAACCATGCGTTGAGTTGTTGGGAGCGGGTGAGATCCTGTTCGAAAAGCAGCATGGTGGGCAGCGAGGTGGCGAAGTAGTCGATCTTCGCCTCCGTCCTGGCCAGCTTCACCGCATACGCGAGCAACTGCTTGAGGAGATCTGCGGCGGCGGATTTTTTTCCGAGCCGTTCAAGCGCGAGCGCGGAATAGAATGTCATTTCGGAAAAAGTCCGCACGCTCATGTTCTGGAAGTCGCCCTTCGCCTTTGCGGCGAGCATCCAATGCGCCTTCGCCTCGGCTTTCCTGCCGACCGCACGGAGAGAGTTTCCTAACAGCAGATGGATGTCACTTTGGTTCGCGAGCAGGTGTTTCTCCTCTCCGAGATTGCGCGGGGCGTGTAGGGCTGCCTTGAGATAACAAACCGCATCTTCTCCCTTGGCGCGGCGTGCCAGCAGAATATTGGCGCGAACATACTGGCCGAGCGCACCGCCTTCGCCACCTTCCCAGGGTTGGAAATTCCGGGATGACAGAATGGCCAGCGCCTTCTCCGGCTGCGCGGTCTGGTTGTAGAGCGTGCAGAGTTCGAGCGCGAGGTCATCGCGGCCGAGCAGAAGCTCGCCGTGTTTCAGCAGCTTTTTCATGCGGCTTTCGGGAGACTCGCCGAGGCGTTTCGCCAGTTGGTCGTTTTCGTAAACCAGCCGCGCATCGCCCGGGGCAGCAGTGATCGCGTTCCGGAATGCGATTCTGGCTTTCGCGGGCTTGTGAAGGATATTGAAGTAGGCTATGCCGAGACAGCGCCACACCACGGCATTCGTGCCATCCAGCCTCACGGCAGCCTCCCAATGTCCGATGGCTTCGCGATGGCGGCGGCGGTCATAGAGCCAATGCCCGAGCGCCGTTCTAGCCACCGCATCATCCGGATTGGCTTCGATCGCAGCCGTAAGGATCGTCTGCTCCGCAAGGCGCGATGGAAAACAGTAATCCGGATTCGCTGCGGCACCTTTGGCAAAGGACGGCACCCCGGACTCGCCCGCGAGTTGGCGAATCCATCCACGGTAGTAGTGAAGCAAGGGTGCGGTGCCGCTGAGCGCCTCAGGTTGCGCGCCATCGAGGATATCCAATGCTTCGTCATGAAAACCCGCCTGGCTGAAGTCTAGCACAAGATCCAGAGAAACCTGCGAATCGCCGGTCAGTTTGCGATTGGCCAACCAGCACGCCCAGTGGTCCAAGGGGTCGATCGATAGAATTCCCGCAAGGTCCTTGTTGATCTGTTGGCCGAGTCTTGCCTTCGCCATCGCTAGCAGGCAACGGGCCTTGAGGTTCTCCGAGTTGAGGGAAATGGATCGCTCCAAATGCCCGCAGGCGGTGGTGAGGTTTCCGCGGCGGCAATCGATCTCCGCGAGACGATGATAGGCGGCACCCGCCCAGGCCTGGTTCCATGTGGACTTGTAAAAGGCATCATAGGCCTCGCCATCGCGGCCAAGGTGGCTCAGGCATCGGCCGAGTTGATAGAGAGCCTCGCCGTCGTAGGGATTGGGATTTCTCAGGGTGATACGCTGGATCGACTTGCGAAGGTGGAGTTCCGCCTTCTCAAATTCACCACGCCGGAGATGCCAGCGGCCCATGGCAAGGTTGCAGCGGGAGTCGCCCGCGTCGCGCCGCAGTGCCTCCATCCAGTAGATCGTGGGACAGCGTGTCGCGTGACGGTACTGCTCCAAGTGAAGGCCGGTGATGAACAACTCATCCGCGCTGGCGATCTTCTTCGGCAAGGGTGGCTCGGTGGCGGCGAGTTGTTGGATTTCCTCTTCGGACAGCGGTGCCGCCTTTGCGGTGTGATGACGCAGCAGTTCGGTTCCATCAGCATCCTCCACCACCACTTCAAATCCCGCAGGAATCTTTTTCAAAGGCTTGAGCAGCGGCTTCGATGGAGAAAGGTCTGCTTTGAAAGTTTGCAGCACCCTGGCTCCGAGCAGCACCTTCACGGTGAGCCCCGGAATTTCGCGCGTGCCATGCAGACCGAGTTGCTGGCCGCCGCGCAGAGACAACGCAAGATCCACACTCGCCGCACAGGCCGGGCCGATCTCCCGGATGGGATACCAATACTGGCTCCAGCTCTTGGTTTCGCCGGGCTGGAGATAGGAAAAGTCCGGTTGGTTGTCGGTATAAACTCCAGCCATCAACTCGATGTAGGGGCGGAACTCGCCGTTTCCGTCCGCATCCGTTAGATTGCGGTCCCATGCATAACCGAACTCATGGTTGCCCCAGGTCCACTGCTTCTTTCCTGGGGAAATGTGATGATTCGCCACATGGACAATCCCCGCCCGTTCGCGGAAATCGTAGCCGCCGAAGAAATCCTGCTTGCTGCCCATGCACATGTAGGAAGTCGGCACGGGGATGTTCGCATACCAGGAAAGATCGTTGGCCGCATAATCGCCG
>JAIXVN010000173.1 GCA_027483005.1 Verrucomicrobiaceae bacterium | reverse complement strand
TACAGTTATTCCGCAGGCCAGATCGGCAGCGTCTGGAGCAACTGGTTCGGCTCGGCCTTCCAGTCCCTATCCTGGGATCCAGCGACAGATGCCGACTCGAACAGCGGCTCGGGTGCGCTGAAGATTGTCGCCAATTTTCCGGGCAGCGGCAGCAACCAGTTCACCGTGATCAATGGCTTCACCGGCATCAGTCCGGCCGTCAGCGCGCGACAGTTCACGGCGATCGAATGCGATGTGAAATTCGCGCCCGGTTCCGCCAGCTATCTCCGGAATGGAGTCCCGATCTACGGCTACGTCGAGCTCGGCATGGCCACGCCCAGCTTCGGACAACTCTACTTCGGAGGCGCCTACATCCCGGTCTCCTCCACCGGCTGGACACGCATCACCCTGCCACTCGATCCCGCCACCAACCCGAATCTCCTCAAGATCAACAACGTGATGGTCCACCTTTGGGGCGGAACCTCACTGACCGGTGGCAGCACGCTCTGGGTGGACAATCTCAAGTTCACCGGCTCGACGATCACAGACACGGCGACGGTCAACTATGAAACCGTCCGACAAACGATCGATGGCTTCGGGGCCTCCTCCGCGTGGGGCAGCTCTTGGTCCACGGCCGAGGCCGACCTGTTCTTCTCCACGGGATCAAATGGAGTCGGTCTCTCCCTCCTCCGCAGCCGCATCGCCCCCAACGGCACCACCGTCGAGTCCTCGATCATGCAGATGGCCCAGGCCCGCGGTGCCAGGGTCTGGAGCACCCCCTGGAGTCCGCCGACCCACCTCAAGACCTCGAATTCGGTCAACGGCGGAAGCTTCGTCTCCAGCCCGGCGAACTACCAGTCCTACGCCAACCAGCTCGCCAACTACGTCTCATCCATGAAGACGAACCACGGCATCAATCTCCATGCGATCTCGATCCAGAACGAACCCGACCTCGAAACCACCTACGAGTCCTGCCTCTGGTCGGCGGCACAGTTCCGCGACTTCGTGCCCTACCTTTCGGCGGCCCTCGCGGCAAAGGGAGTCGGCGCGACCAAGATCATGCTCCCGGAAAGCCAGCACTGGCAGTTTCCGCTCGCGGTGGACACGATGAACGACCCCGCCACCGCCGCAAAGATCGGCATCCTCGGCGGGCACAACTACGGAAGTACGGCGTCCGCGGTATCCCAGTTCGGCAGCCCCGCGCCTGTCGCCATCTGGGAAACCGAGCACTACTTCGGAAACAACGACACGATCACCAACGGCCTCGAACTGGCCGCCGAGATCCACGAGTTCATGGCCGTCGCCGAGGCGAACGCCTACCACTACTGGTGGCTCAAGGGCAGCGGCACCGGGTCGCTCGCCGGGAACAGCACGACCAATCCCGCGAAGCGTCTCTATGTGATGGGAAACTACAGCAAGTTCGTGCGGCCGGGCTTCCAACGCATCGGCATCACCAGCAACACCACCGCCCTCATCACCGCCTATCGCGATCCTGCCTCGCCCTCCTACGTCATCGTCGCCGCCAATCCCACGGCCTGGCCGATCACCCAGACCTTCAACCTGGCCTCGTGCCCGACTGACAGCTCGCTCGACCGCTGGATCACCTCGGACACGCTCTCACTCGCCTCCCAGGCCGCCGTCAATGTCTCTGCAGGCAGCTTCACGGCGGAGCTTCAGCCCTTCACCGTCACCACCTACGTCGCGGCTTCCGCCACGCCCCAGTTGATCGCCTTGAAATCGAGCGACGCCATCGGATCCAGCTCCTTCAACGCCATCGGCAACTGGAATGACACGATCATCCCCACCTCGACGAAGAATTACACCACCGGCCAGTATGTTCTGAGGACCCCTTCCTCAGGAGGAAACCACACCTTCGCTGGCCACTCGCTGACCGTTCCCCAATCGGGCTTCCTCCGGTTCAAAGGTGCCAACAACGACCGCATCACCATCCAGAATCTGACCCTCGACGGAGGTGCGCTTGAGAACGGCAACTCCGCGACCACCTTCATCCTCGATGGCAGCCTCTCGGTGAATTCCCCCTCGATTCTCAATCCAGGACTCGACTCCTCCCGCACCATCCAGATCGCCGCGCCCATCACGGGCACCGGCTCCCTCGACGTAGGCAACGGAGGCGCGGGAAGCGTCATCCTCACTGGAGCCAACGATTCCTTCACCGGAGCCCTCAACGTCAATGGCGGCACCACCCTCAAGGTCGCATCGCTTTCCAATCTCGGCGGAAATCCTGGTTCCCTCAACCCAGCCCAACTCACCCTCTCCGGCGGCACGTTCCAGCCGACCGCTTCCTTCGAACTCCGCCATCCCAACAGCGGAATCACCCTCGGCACTGGCGGAGCCACCTTCTCCATCCCCGGCGGCGTCACGCTTTCCATCGCGAACCCGATCAGCGGATCCGGCATGCTCACCAAGTCAGGAACCGGCACCCTCACGATCACGGGAGCCGACAGCCACAGCGGAAACACCGCCGTTTCAGCCGGCACCCTGGTCACTTCAGGGTTCAGCGGCGGTGGCTCTGTCAACGTCTCTAACGGAGCCTTCCTCACTGGAGGCGGAACGATCCAAGGCAACGCCTCCATCAGTGGAACTCTCGCGCCGACCACCGACAACCTGACCTTCACCGCACCCCTTTCGTTCTCTGCTTCCGCAAAACTGCAGTGGGAACTCGACGTCAACAACGCCACCGCTGATCGCGTCGTGGCCGAAGCCGTCACCGTCACCAGCGGAGCACGAATCGATCTCCTCCTCAACAGCCCGGACAGCACCACCAACTTCCTGCACAGCTTCTGGAGAAGCAGCCGTACTTTCAGCCTCGTTTCCGCCACGTCGGTCACCGGATCGTTCACCCTCGGCACCGTCACGGCGGACTCCGGCGGACGATCCGCCGCCACCTACGGAAGCTTCGTACTTCAACAATCCTCCACCGGAGTGAACCTTCTGTGGACCCCCATCCCAGGCTTCCCCATGGTGGAGGATCCAACCCTCACCCTGACACAGCCAGCTTCGGATCTGGTCTCAATCAGCCATACCGGCCTCGGCCTCCGTCTCGCCGCCAGCAGCAACTCCACCCCTGGGAATGCAGTGATCTGGACCCAGGTTTCCGGCCCGGGAACCGCGACCTTCCTCAACGCCGCCGCGCTTGAAACCGTCGTGACCTTCCCGGTCGCCGGCACCTACGTCCTTCGTAGTACCATCACCAATTCGGTCGGATCCGTCAGTCGCGACCTCACCGTCCTTGTGGCCTCGCCAAACCTGCTCACCCTCTCGGAAGGCACCGACGGCTACACCCATGCCGGCACCTTCATCCGTGGCGACAACACGACCATGAACTCCGGCTCACGCGATCAGATCATCGTCGGTCGGAACGGTTCGCCGCTGCGTGGCCTTCTGTCCTTCAACATCCCGGCTCTCCCCGCGGATGCGGTCGTCGATCAGGTCACTCTGGACCTCTCGATCGCAGCATCCGGAAGCGGCACCCTGCTCGGCACCCTCGAACTCCACCGGCTTCTCACCAACTTCAACGAAGGCAGCGGCGATGGCAGCAACGCGAGCAATGGAGCAGGCACCGGAGCGGACTGGATCACGCGCACCGGCAATGCCCTGGATCCATGGACGACCGCAGGCGGGCTTTCGCCAATCGATTGCGACCCATCGAACCTCGCGATCGTTCCGGGATTCAACCCGACAAGCACGGCCGTCGGAACCAAGATGACCTTCCCTTCAAACGAAGCCCTGATTGACCTCGTCTCCGATGCTGCCGGAAGGACCTCACCCGCCGCATTCCTGATCCGGGCGGCTGGCGACACTCCCGGGGGCAGCACCTTCGTGCGGTTCGCTTCCGACAACCACGCCAATCTCTCCCTTCGCCCTCAACTATCGATCCATTACAAGCTTCACGAGACCCCCAGCGTCTCCACCGGCCCGGCTCCATCAGCGGTCGTGGGTGTTGCCTCGAATCTGACAGGCACCCTCGGCAACAGCCTCACCTCACGCTGGAGTCTCGCAAGCGGCCCCGGATCGGCGGACTTCACCAACGACTCCCAGCCCATGACCTCGGTGACCTTCAACCAGGCGGGGTCCTACCTGCTCCGCTTGAGCGCATCGAATGCCTATGGAGAAACCTCCACCACGGTGAATGTGATCGTTCAGGACATGGCCTATCTGCTGTGGGCCCAGAACGAGTTCTCACCAGACGAACTCAACAACCCATCGATCAGTGGACCCTCCGCCATCGCCGCGGGCGACGGATTGACAAACCTGATGAAATACGCGCTCGGTCTTCCGCCGAAGGTGCCCTCGATCGCCAATACCATGGTCACCAGGACCTCGGGCCTGCTGCGCTTCACCTATCAACGTCCTTTCAATCGCCCGGATGTCACCTTCTCCGTGGAATACTCCACCACGCTCGCTCCCGGTTCCTGGACCACCAGCGGCATCAGCCTCCAGCGAATCGCAACCGGGACCATCGAAACCTGGCAGGCGGAAAAGCCGGCATCAGGATCACCCAGCGGCTATCTGCGACTGAAGGTCTCCCGCCCCTGAGCCTGAGGATTCCGATTTTTCCCGATGGTTGCGGTCACCTCGTTCCGTTTAGGATCGGGAAGCCAAGCCACATGAGCCTTCACCATCATCGCCCGCTTTTCGCCGCCCTGCTGTCGTCGCTTCTCGGAGCCACGATCGCCACAGCGGAACCAACGGTCATCTCCGTTTCACCCAAGGACGTCCGCCAGGAGTTCCAAGGCATGGGCTGCGGCGCGATCTTCTACGAGGCCCACGTCACCAGCCTCGGCGCGAACGGCCGTCAAACGGATCAGGAAACCCTCTACGACGATCTCTTCAAGAACGTCCGCACCGATTTCCTCCAGCTCCAAATCCGCCACAATCACGAGCCCGCGAACGACAACAACGACCCCTACACCCAGTCGTTCAACGAGAAGGATTTCGCCTACTGCGACCATCCGTTGAAGATCGCCGAAGCCGCGAAGAAGCGGAACCCGCAGATCAAGCTCTATGCGGTCCTCTACACCCCACCACCATGGATGAAGACCAACAACGACGCCAGCGGTGGAGGAAAACTCAAGGCCACCCTCAAGCCCGGACTTGAACTCGAACTCGCCGAGTACATCTGGGCCTTCCTTGCCCACATGCAGCGGCACGGACAAGCGATCGACTACTTGAGCATCGCCAACGAACCCGACTGGGGTCACGATCAACCGGGATATTTCCTCACCACCGAACAGCACGCCGCGCTCTTTGCGAAGGTCGCCACTTATCTCGATGAAATGTCGCGCCGGCATCCGGAAACTCCAAGTCCCAAACTGGTCGCGCCGAACACGCTGAGCGCCGTCGATACAGCCGAGAAGACACTGCCCGCCCTGCTGGCGGCCTCAGCCGATCAGGTGGACGTGGTTGGATGTCACGACTACGACCGTCGTGGCCATCGCTGGGCGAAACTCCGCACCCTGGCCGCCAGGAAGCCGCTGTGGATGACCGAGTGCTGCTTCAACGGCGTCGACAAGTCACCCGGCCTGATCAACTCCGCCGGGGAATTCTGGCTCTACATGACCGAGGCCTTCAACGAGGGCGTCAATGTCTGGATGGCCTATGACTGGGTCTATCCGCCACGCGAAGGAGGCGAGGCGCTCATCCACCTCAACTGGGGAAAGAGTTATGTGAAGACCAAGATCTATCATGGCTTCCGTCAATGGTGTGCCCCGCTGACTCCGGGCATGCATGTGGTCGGAACCACCGTTCAAGGCCCTTTTGCGACCGATATCTCGAAGCCAGGAATCAAGACCACCGCCTTCCTTTCCGCCGATGGCAAGCGACTCGTCGTCCACACCGCTGCCGTGCAGGATCAGGATGCCGATCTCGAGATCAAGCTCCCGCCTCCGTTCTCCAACTCAGGCTACCGCGCCCGTCGGACGGGAAAGGACGAGGCCTTCGCCGAACTTCCAGGCGGACAGGTCAGCAATGGAAAGCTCAACACTCGGCTGCCCGGAAGGTCCATGCTGACCCTGGTGTTTGATCGCTGACCGCGGGAAATGGAATCGTCACCGCTCGAGATGGGGGTGCCGCCAGCCTCAGGCCGCTTCCGTCGCCACAGTTCCCGACCTCCCATCGATCTCAGCCATCACCAGGTCATGTATTGGAACGGAGTCCCTTTCCGAGAGAAGATCATGCGCAAGGTCCTCCATCCGCACGAAGGTCACGCCCTTGTCCGACCAGGCCTTCAGGAGATCACGGAAAAGCGGCAGCTTCATCATGCCTTCGATTTCCGCATGAAGCGTGAAGACATTCAGTCGGTCATCGCGAAGCAGATCGAGGTAGTGCTGGACGATCCTCTCATCCGGGTACTCCGCCCGGCCTAACAGCTCATCAAAGGTCGGCAAGGTGCTCGGAATCTCGATCGTCCTGAACGTGCGACCCTGGATCCTGGGAAAAAACGGCGACTGCCCACGGGTGTCGCTCGCGTAGAGCAGCTCCGCCTCATCATAGACCTGCTTGCTCTCGGCACTGGCCTGCCAGCCCGGAGCACCCGCCGTGACGGGCCTGCAGCCAAAGATGCGTTCGAACTCATCGATCGCCTTGCCAAACTCCACTCGCACCTCGTCGAGCGTCATCTTGAACAGGTAATCCTGCCAGTTGAAGTGATCATAACAGTGGATGCCGACCTCGAAGCCCAGGTCACGCACGCCACGCATCAGGTCGGCCTGGCGTCGGCCGATGTGCGGAGCGGGCAGCAGCGTGCCGTTCAACAGCGTGCGGATGCCATACATCTTCACGACGCTGGTGCGGCTGACCTTCTGAAAAAAACCTGGCCGGAACACGCGGCGGATCGCCTTGCCGGTGTTGTCCGGACCCAGTGAAAACAGGAAGCTCGCCGGTGCCGAGAACTCCTCCAGCAGGGACACGAGCGCGGGAACACCCTCGCGGGTGCCGCGGTCGGTATCCACATCCACTTTCAGTGCAACGACAGGCATGGATTCCATTCAGGCGACCAGTTCGTAATCCTTGTGGGCAAGATGATAGTCCAGCGTGTGGCGGATCGCGGTGACGAGATCGACTTTCGGCACCCATCCAAGGGCCTCCTTGGCCGCCTTGATCGAGGGCACCCGGGTGTGGATGTCCTGATAGTACTTTCCGAAGTATTCCTCCGATGAAACCGATAGAACCTTGGTCTCAGCGGCATTCTGGGCATACTCCGGATAGTGCCTGAAGGCTTCCAGAATGACGGTCGCGAGATCGGCCACCGTCACATTGTTGTCCGGATTCCCAATGTTGAAGATCCGCTTGGAAGCAGCTCCATCCTTGTTTTCGATGATGCGCAGCAGGCAATCCACACCGT
>JAIXVN010000051.1 GCA_027483005.1 Verrucomicrobiaceae bacterium | reverse complement strand
GGGTTCGTGGTGGCCGTTCCGGTCATGGGCGCAAGCATCTAAGCACGAAGCGGGCCGGATGGGGAAGCGAAGCATTTGCATTTCGCAAAAGGGCCGGGTTGCGTGCTTGACCGCTGGCGGCGGCATGTCTTCCCTCCCGCTGCCATGTTCCGTCAGGTCCTCAAGTCCAAGCTCCACCGCGCCATGATCACCGATGGCGACGTCGATTACGAAGGCAGCATCGAAATCCCCACCGACCTGATGGAAGCCGTCGGTCTGTGGGAAGGGGAGCGTGTCCTGGTGGCCTCCATCACCACTGGGAATCGCCTCGAAACCTACGTCCAGCCTGGTCCTCCCGGCACCGGTCGGATCATCATCAATGGTGGCGCTGCCCACCGCATCAAGAAAGGCGAGCGGGTGGCGATCATGGCCTTCGCACTTTCCGAAACCCCGGTGCAGGCCCAGAAGCTCGTCCTCACGGAAACCAACGCGATTGAGCGGATCGGCCGCTGATTTCCTTCAGAAAAGCCGATTTTTCCGGTCGAAATGCCCGCTTTACAAGGTGGGATCACCCTCCCATAGTCCCGCGCCCATGACTTTTGCCGCGATTCCTTGGCTCGATATCACCATCAATCTCATGATGGTGGTGTTCTTCATCGTCTGTCTCCTGATGGTCCTGCTGATCCTGATGCAGCGTCCGAAACAGGAAGGACTCGGCGCGGCCTTCGGTGCCAACGTGACCGACCAGGTCTTTGGAGCCCGGACCACCAACGTTCTCCAGCGTGGCACGGTTTACCTAGCCTCCGCGTTCTTCTTTCTTTCGCTGGGGCTTGCGACGGCGATCAGTTTCCGCAACAAGCAGACGACCCTGATTGAGCCGACGCTTCCTGCTGCTGAAGCCCCGGCCACCCCGCCGGCTCCGGAAAAGTCGATCTCCGAGGAAGCCAAGGAAGCCGGCCAGCCGGTTCCTGCTCCGGTCACTCCTGCGCCTGAAGCTCCAACACCAGTGCCAGCGCCAACACCTGCCGCTGAGACGCCGGCCCCTGCGCCAGCTCCAGCTACGGAAACTCCTGCGCAACCTGCCGCTCCGGCAGAAAAACCGGCCGGTCAGTGACGCTATAGAGGCGTGACTGACGTGACCGATCAACCAGACGACGCTCCCGTATGGGCCCGTCCGGAGGCATTTCCTCAAGCTCCCCAAGGTTGGGGCTGGGTGGATCGGAAAGGCGGCCAACATCCCGTCGAGTCGCTCGACGCGCTGGCGCAGTCGATTCGCCAGGACCGTTCATCAGCGGTCGATCTGGTGTGGACGCCCGAGGGGTCGAGCATGGTGGTGCCTGAAGAGGTGCCCGGGTTGTTCCATTCCCTTTTCGCAGCGCGTCGTCGCTGGGCCGCGGCGGATCTCGATCATGCCAAGGGCCAGATGAAGCTCTTCGGATTCGGGGTGCTGGCGATGCTGGCCTACACCTTCTACACCCACCGCAAGGTGCATACCTCGGTGAACGTGGGCATGGCCCTGATGCTGTTCCTGATGTTCGCGCTGATCCCCTGGTATCAAGCCTGGAAGCGCAGTCGAGAGCTCCACGGCTGGACGCCCTCGACGATGGCGGACTCCGTGCCGGTCCTTCGATTTGAAACCTGGCTGGATCTCCAGAAAAGCCCGGTCACCCGGCTCGTGGCGGCCCTGATGGTGCTGGTTGGCGCGGCCCAGCTGGTGTTTCCCCACTCCATCGATCACGCCGGACTCGACAAGATTGCCTACCACCAGGGCCAGAACTGGAGGCTCCTCACCGCCCCCTTCCTCCACGGTGGACTGCTGCACTGGTTCATGAACATGGGCGCGCTGCTCTACCTGGGCCGACGCCTCGAGGTCTTCGCCCGCTGGCCGCATGTGCCGCTGGTGTTCCTGTTCTCGGCCTGGGTCGGCGGCGAAGCCTCGGCCCGATTTCTGGCCTCCCCTTCCGTCGGCGCGTCCGGTGGATTGATGGGCTGGCTCGGGTTCCTGATGGTGTTCGAAACCCTGCATGCCCGGCTCGTTCCCCGTTCGTCCCGCCGACGCCTGCTGGCGGGCATCATTCTCACCGCCGTCATCGGGCTGATCGGCTACAAGTTCATCGACAATGCCGCGCACGCCGGAGGCCTGTTGGCTGGAATGGCCTATGCGGCCATCGTTTTCCCAGCCTCGTCCTCCTCTCATCGCCCACTCACCACGATCACCGACAAGGTCGTCGGCAGCATCGCCCTGCTCGTCATGGTCGGCTCCGCCGTGTATGCGGTCGTGAAAATGGTGCCGTGAGTCTGAAGGGGTCAGGGCAGCCTCTTCGTTTCGAATTTCGGATTTCGGATTTCGTGCTTATCTCCCCTCGTGCTTCCAGAACTCCTCACCTCCATCCCCGGCCCTGAATCGCTGCGGCTTGCCGCGCGGCTGAAGGAGGTGGAGTGTCGCAACACCACCTACGTCTCGCCGGACTGGCCAGTGTTCTGGGAACGGGCCGAGGGCGTGAATGTCTGGGACGCGGACGGCAACCGACTGCTCGATTTCACCAGCGCCTTTGGGGTTGCCACGCTCGGTCACGGCTTTTCCGCGAAGGCGGCGGCGGAGCAGGCAGGGCAGCTCGTCCATGCGATGGGCGATGTCCATCCGGCGCGGCTGAAAGTGGAGCTCTGCGAGCAATTGAGCGCGATCACCTTCGAGCGGTGGACGGGCGAAAAGGGCAAGAAGCTGTTGGGAAACTCCGCTTTGGAAGCGGTCGAGGCGGCCTTGAAAACCGCCGTGATGGTCACTGGCCGCAGCGGCATCCTTTCGTTCGAGGGAGCCTATC
>JAIXVN010000558.1 GCA_027483005.1 Verrucomicrobiaceae bacterium | reverse complement strand
GGTCCGTGTCATGCATCAGATCCACGAACAAGGCGGACTGGGAAAAGTCTCCGTCTCCGGTTTCGGTGGCATAGAGGCCGCCGACATCCAGACGCCATTCGTTGCTGAGCGCGATCTCTGCCTGGAGCTGGAAATCGAGCACCCGGTCGCCCAGCTTGAAACCGCGCCAGATCGACTCGGAGCGGAAGCCGGTCACCGCCTCGATGCCGATCGGGATCTCCTTGTCCGCCTCCTGCTGGCCGGTCTCGGCAACAGCAGGGAGAATGGCGGTGGTCAGGAAAAGGACGGTGGAGCGGATCATGGGAACATGGTGGTGCCCCCCAGCCCTCGGGTCAATCACCAGCTCAGCGTCCCGTCGTGCTGACTTCGGCGGCCAGGTTGGCGTCGAGTGCATCGGGACGCATCTGGCCATGCTTGCCCTTGCTCCACCAGAAGACGATCGGCGAGGCGACAAAGATCGAGGAGTAGGTGCCGGCCACGATTCCGATCAGGATGACGATCGAGAAATCGCGCAGGGCCGCACCACCCAGAACGGCGAGCGCGAGCACGCAGACCAGGGTCGCGGTGGAGGTCAGGACGGTGCGGGAGAGGGTGGCATTGATCGCCTCGTTCATGATCTCCAGCAGGGTGCCGCGACGCTCGTGGAAGCTTTCGCGGATACGGTCGAAGATGATGATGGTGTCGTTGATCGAGTAACCGGCAATGGTGAGGATGGCGCCGACGTGGATCAGCGACAGCTCATGGCCGAACAGCACCACGAGTCCTGCGGCGATGACGCAGTCGTGGATCAGGGCGATGAAGGCTCCGATCGCGAACGAGAACTCGAAGCGGATCGTGACGTAGATCATGATGCCGACCAGTCCAAGCCCCAGTGCGAGCATCGAGCTTACCAGCAGGCTGCCACCGAGATAGCCGGAAACCTCCTCGCGGCTGGCATCGATCTTGTAGTGGGTGCCCTGGGCGTCGGTGACCTTTTCGCTGAGGGCCGGGAAAACCTCGCGCATCTTGGCTTCGACCAGGTCAGCATCGCGGGAGTCGCAACGGATGGTGAGCAGTTTGCCCGAGGTGGGATTGGTTTCATCCTGCGGGAAGACCGCCTTGTTGAGGGGAAGTCCTGCAAGAGCCTTTTCGACATCGGCAGTCGGAATCTGGACCTGGCCAAGCAGGAACTGGACGCGTGTGCCACCGGTGAAGTCGATGCCGAGGGAGCGCTCCTTTTTGACGGCGAAGGTGCCGATGGAGATGATCGTCACCAGGATGGAAAGCAGGATGCAGGGCACCCGCTTGCCCATGAAGTCGAAGTTCTTCGAGCTGATCAGGTTGAGGAACGAGAGGCGCTTGAGGAGGTTGAGATCCGTGCCCCACAGGAACAGCACCCGCGTGGCGAGGATGGCGGAGAACAGGGAGCAGAGAATGCCGATCGTCAGGGTGACCGCGAAGCCCTTGACGCTGGCGCTGGCGAAGCAGAGCAGGATGATCGCCGTGATCAGCGAGGTCATATTCGAGTCGAAAATGGCGCTGAAGGCCTTGTCGTAGGCAGCTCCCAGGGAGGCCTTGACCGACTTTCCGAGAGCCAGTTCCTCGCGCAGACGTTCGTTGATCAGCACGTTGGCGTCCACCGCCACCCCGATGGTGAGCACGATGCCGGCGATGCCGGGCAGCGAGAAGGGGAAGCCGAGCATGGCCATCACGCCGAAGAGCATGAGGCAGTTCAGCAACAGACCGATCAAGGCGACGAAGCCTGCGGTCCGGTAGTAAACGAGGACGAATGCGAAGGTCAGGATCAGCCCGAGCACACCGGCCCAGATGCCCTGCTGAACCACGGCGGCCCCGAGAGTCGGGGAAACGGTGCGCTCCTCCTCGACCACCAGCGGGTTCTCCAGAGGGTTCATCAGCGCGTTGGAGAGGTTCACCGCCTCGCCGGGCTTGTCCAATCCGTTGACCTCGAATCTTCTTCCGAGAGGCACGCTCTGCACGACCGGGGCGCTGATCACCTCGCCGTCGAGAACGATGGCGATGCTGTCCTTGCCGGGCGTCATGTTCCGTGTCAGCTCGATCATCTTGTCCTCGCCGGCAGAGTTGAGGGTGATGTCCACGGTTCCGATGGACATTGAGGAAGGTGCTGCCGACTTGATGTCGGAACCACCGAGAGCGACGCGGCGATTCAGCAGGATCGGGCTGGAGGTTTCGACGCCTTCCTTGTTCTTGCGTTTCAGGGTGAAGAGCTTGTAGCCGGGAACAAACTCCTTGGTTTGTGACAGTTGATCGCTGTCCGGATGAACCTGGCGGAGTTCGAGATGGGCCACCTTCTCGAGGATCGTGCGGATGCGCTTGGATTCCTCGGGATCAATGCCGGGCATTTGGAGCAGGATGCCGTCGCTGCCCTGCTGGGAAATGAGGGGCTCGGCGTTCCCCATGCCGTTGATGCGCTGCTCGATGACCTTCTTGGCCTGATCGATCTGGGTGGCGGTCACGGGTTCCTTGGTGACGCCGTCTTCCGAGAGGCGCGACTGCACGCGGAGGGAGAAGGACGAGCCACCGACGATGTCGATGCTGCCCTTGAGGCGTTCCTTGGGAGGATAGACGGCGAGGAAGCAGAGGGCCGCCACACCCAAGACCAGGAAGGTGCCGATGTTGCGCTTGCGGCGTTCAATTTCCGTGGCGAAGTACCAGCAGAACAGCACCAGCAGAGTCATCGCGATCGCGAAGAGCGCGAGCGGGTCCTTGAGCATGGAATTCAAGTAATCCAGCACTTTGGTGAAAAGGGAGACGGCGAGCATAGGACTAAGCAATGAATGAGGCGCGGTGAGCGCTGGGGTGGAAATCAGTTGAAGGGGCGATCACTTCTTGGCCTCGGCGGACTCCTTCGGCTGGACGCTGGCGATGGCGGATTTTTCGAACTCGATCATCGTGCCTTCGGCGACCTTGAGGACCACGGTGCGTTCCTTGACGGAGTGGACAAGGGCATGAATGCCGGAGTTGGTCACGACCCGGGTTCCGGTCTGGAGCGAGGCAATGCGGGCTTCCATTTCCTTCCGCTGGCGCTGCTGCGGGCGGATCAGCAGGAAGTAGAACATGACCACGAGGGCCAGTGGCATGATCAGTCCGCTGGAAAGCAGTTGCTCGACGAAACCTTTGGGGGCGCTGCCACCGGCTGGAGCTGTGGTTTGAGCGACGAACGTGAGAAAAGCGGTGAGGGTAGTCATGTGGAATCGGACTTGGAGTAGCGGCGGATGAAGGAGTCTTTGAATTCGAGGAAGTTCCCGGCAGCGATGGACTCCCTGGCCCCGGCGGCGAGGGACAGGTAGAAATGCAGATTGTGGTAGGAAAGCAACCGCAAAGCGAGGATTTCCCCGGCCCGGAAAAGGTGTCGCAGGTAGGCCCGGGAGAAGCGTGCGACGTGGGGTGGGGAGCTCTCGCAGATCGGTCGTTCGTCGCGCTCGTGGATCTTGTTTTTGATCTGGATGGGCCCGTCGAGGGTGAAGGCCATGCCATGCCGGGCCACGCGGGTGGGCATGACGCAGTCGAACATGTCCACCCCGCGGGCGATCATTTCGAGAATCTGCGGTGGGGTGCCCAGGCCCATGGCGTAGCGCGGCTTGTCGAGCGGGAGGAAGGGGACGGCGTTCTCGATGGCGCGAAACATTTCCTCCTCGGGCTCGCCGACGGAAACCCCGCCGACGGCATAGCCATCGAAACCGATGTCCACCAGTTCCCTCGCGGACTGCTCACGGAGATCCGAGTAGATCGAGCCCTGCACGATGCCGAAGTGGCATTGGCGGCCATCTCCGGAGCGAGGCTGGTGGGTTTCCACCCAGGTCTTGCAGCGCCGGGCCCAGCGGGTGGTCATGGCGAGGGATTTTACGGCGTAGTCCTTGTCGCAGGGGTAGGGCGGGCACTCGTCGAAGAGCATCGCGATGTCCGAACCGAGTGCTCCCTGGATTTCCATGGAGAGCTCCGGGGTGAGGAGCATCTT
>JAIXVN010000635.1 GCA_027483005.1 Verrucomicrobiaceae bacterium | reverse complement strand
TCGATGCTCTATCATTCGCACGGCAACAAGTCCTTCGGAAGTTATGACGACTACTTCGGCGGCGATGCCGAGGAGGACGCCATCCTCTATCTTCAGCTCGCGACCACACTGATCCAGCGCCTCAAGCCGGGCGCGCTGGTCATCGCCGAAGACATGTCCGGCATGCCCGGCCTCTGTCGTCCCGTTTCCGAAGGCGGCTGCGGCTTCACCCATCGCCTCGCCATGGGCCTGCCGGATCACTGGATCAAGCTGCTCAAGGAAGTGCCCGACGAGCAATGGGATCTCGGCGAACTCTGGGGCGTGATGACCAACCGCCGCTACGGCGAGGCCACCATCGCCTACGCCGAAAGCCACGACCAGGCGCTCGTCGGCGACAAGACCCTGGCCTTCCGCCTGATGGACCAGAACATGTACTGGTTCATGGCGAAGTCCGACCAGAACCCGGTCATCGAACGCGGCATCGCCCTTCACAAGATCCTCCGGCTTCTCACGCTTTCCTTCGGTGGTGAGGGCTGGCTGAATTTCATGGGCAACGAGTTCGGCCACCCCGAGTGGATCGACTTCCCACGCGAGGGCAACGGTTGGTCCTACCATCATTGCCGCAGGCAGTGGTCGCTCGCGGAGAATCCGGAATTGAAATACGAATGGCTCGGGGACTTCGATCGCGCGCTGGTCGAGCTCGCCGCGATGTATCGGCTGCTTTCCTCCGCCCCCGCGCAACTGCTCAATCTCGACCACTCCAACCAGGTCCTCTGCGCCGAACGCGGCCGACTCATCTTCGTGGTCAACCTTTCGCCCCACGGGTCCTGCTTCAACTACGAGCTGCCGGCTCCCGAAAGCGGCACCTATCAACTGGTGCTCGACAGTGACGAACCGCGCTTCGGCGGACAGGGGCGAGTGGATCATTCGTTCGGCTATCCGGTGAACGTGAACGGAAGGCTCAGCGTTTACACCCCCGCGAGAACGGCGCTGGTGTTTGCGCCGGTCGTTTGAGTCCATTCAGACCGGAGCAGGCACCGCAACCTCCAGGCATCAGGGGGGCACCTCATCCAGAGTGTTGGGCCTGCCACCCTTGCGGCGGGCCGGGCCGCGAGGCAGGACGGGAGCCGCCGACGATGACCTGTCAGACGATCGGGGGGATCTCGAGGTGGGGAGAGCTTCGATCCTGCTTTTCATCCGCAGTGATTTCTTCCTTCGTTGGATTTTCCAAAGACCAGGTTTCGGCCCAGCCGATCACCCTCTTCAGGGTTGGAAGTTCGACCTTCGATGTTCTCAACTCTTGCCCGCTCGAATCTCCTGTTCCAGGCTCGCTCATGCGCTTCGGCCACGGACATCTCGCCTACTGCACCAACATCCACCCGGCGGAAAGCTGGGAGGACACCTTCCGGGCGATCTCGACCCATGCGCTGGAGGTGCGCGATCAGGTGGTGGAGGCAGGCGAGCCCTACGCGATCGGCCTGCGGCTTTCCGCCCGCGCGGCGAGGGAGTTGCTGGAAGGCGACCGGTTGGAGCATTTCAGAACCTGGCTGGGTGAAGAGAATGCCTACGTATTCACGATCAATGGCTTTCCCTACGGCGACTTCCACGGCACGCGGGTGAAGGAGAACGTCTTCAAGCCCGACTGGACGACGACGGAGCGGCTCGATTACACGAAGCAGCTCTTCACGATCCTCGCCGCGATCCTGCCGGAGGGCGTGGACGGCTCGGTCTCGACCCTGCCCGGCTCGCACAAGACCTTCGGCGCGGATGAGTCAGCGATCTTTGCCAACCTTGAAACGCTGGCCGTGTTTCTCGACGAGCTCTCGGCAACCACCGGCCGTGATTTCCATCTCGGGTTGGAACCCGAGCCGCTCGGGCACTTCGAGAACACGGCGGAAACGATCGCCTTTTTCGAGCGGATGAAGGCGGCCTCCCCGGATCCTCGCAGGCTCCTCCGGCGGCTCGGCATCAACTACGATGCCTGCCATTTCGCGCTTCAGTACGAGGATGCCCGTACTTCGCTGGATGCGCTTGTCGCAGCGGGGCTGAGGATTTCGAAGATCCACCTTTCCTCCGCGATCTCGCTTGATCCGCGAAACGCTGAGGCGGTCAAGGCCATCGGTCGCTTCCAGGAGCCCGTGTATTTCCACCAGGTCATCGCCCGATCGGAAGATGGAAGGCTCAAGCGCTTCCTCGACCTGCCCGACGCCCTCGCCGCCCATGAACCGGCGGAAGAATGGAGAGTCCATTTCCACATCCCGCTCGATGCGCAGCCGGCCGCGCCGCTGGGTTCGACGCGACAGCAGGTCAGTGATGTTCTGGCGTGGCGCCGCGATCATCCGATGACTTGCACGCATTACGAAATCGAGACCTACACCTGGGGCGTCCTCCCGGAGACGATGCAGCGCCCGGTGGTGGAACAAATCGCGGCGGAGTATGGATGGGTAGAAGCGAACGCATGAACGACACAGGAAAACTCCGCGCACTCCTCGCGACCGCGCGCCTGCCTAACATCCCGAGCGTGATCAGCAACGTTTGGTTCGGTGTCGCGCTCGGTGCGTGGCAGGGAAGCTGGGACGGTGATCGGGCGCTTTTCATCAAGGGCGCGGTGCTCGCCCTCTGTGGCGTGTTGCTCTATCTCGGCGGAAATTTCCTGAACGACTGGCATGACCGCGAGTGGGATGCCGAGAAGCGGCCCGAGCGTGCCTTGCCGCGTGGGTTGTTCTCGCCGCTCTCGTATCAACTTCGTGCCATCCGCTTCCTGGGGCTGGCCGTCATCATTGCCTATTTCATCAATGTGCGATGCAGCATCACGGCGGCGGCCATCGCTGGCTGTGTGGTCATCTACACGGTCTGTCACAAGAAGACGGCCTGGGCGGTGATTCCGATGGGACTGTGTCGCGCCCTGCTCATCGTGATGGGCTTTTTGGCGGTCGATCAACAAGTCGCCGTCTCCGGAAAGGTTTACAGCATGCGTCTTGCAGGCACGGTGGCCGCCACGCAGGGATTCTGGGAGCAACATGAATACATCGGCGTGTTGGCACTTCATGCCGCCGGGCTTTTCTTCTGGATCGTCGGCCTGTCGCTCAATGCCCGCTATGAAAGCATGCCAAATCCTCCGGCTGGTCCACGCCTGCTTGCGAAGGGTCTGCTCTTCCTGCCGCTGCTCTGCATGGGAGCCTGGTGGGCGCGCTTGTATCCTTACCCGACCTTGCTCGGCTCACTGCCTCTTCTGGCCACCCTGGTCGCAGTCCTTTTGAAAAAGCAGCCGATCCCGGTGATGGTCGCCGCCCTGCTCGCGGCGATTCCTCTGGTGGAATGCTGCGCCTCATTTCCCTTGGCTCTCTCGCTGCTCGCCCAGGTCGATCCTGGAGGAAAGATTTCCCAACAACCGGTGCCCGCACTCACCCTCGTGCTGCCCGGGCTCGCCTACATCCTGGGTCGCCGCCTCCAGCGCTGGGTTCCGGCGACGTGAAGCACCTCCGGAAGCCCCGACCACCGACGCAATTTCATGACCTTGTAAAAAACGGTGGGCAGAGCTCGAACTTTCGTTTCGAAATCAGTGCCTGGAATTTAGAATTTCCTCTTCCTCCCTTTTCCTGCTTCACCAAGCCCGCGCATGAGCATCGCCGAAAAGCAGCAACAACTCCTTGATGACCTCTCGCTGTTCCAGGATTGGACCGAGCGATATGAATACGTGATCGGCCTCGGCAAGAAGCTCGCGCCCATGCCCGATTCCTCGAAGGACGCCGATCACCTGATCAAGGGCTGCCAGTCGCAGGTCTGGCTGGATGCCTCGTTCGTCGATGGAAAGGTCCGCTATGTGGCAGACTCGGACTCGGTGATCACCAAGGGCATGATCGCCCTGTTCGTCACCGTGCTCGATGACGAGACCCCGGATTCCGTCCTCACCGCCGACCTTTCCTTCATCGACCAGACCGGCCTCAAGGAGCACCTCGCCCCGACGCGGGCGAACGCGCTCAACCTGATGGCCACCCAGATGAAACAACGCGCGCTCCAGTTCGCCTCCCACTCATGATTGCGTCCATTCTCGAATTCGGCTGGTTCAACGATCCGAACGCCTGGGCCGCGCTGCTCACGCTGACCTTGCTTGAGATCGTCCTCGGCATCGACAACATCGTCTTCATCTCGATCCTGGTCGATCGCCTGCCCGTCGAGCAGCGGAAAAAGGGCCGATTGATCGGCCTGACCCTCGCGATGGGAGCGCGGATGATGCTGCTGCTTTCGATCAGCTGGATCATGAGCCTGAAGGAGCCGCTCTTCCATCTCGCCGTCCATCCAAGCCTCTGGGACATGATGCCCAAGGCCGCAGAACACGGCGGACAGCTCGGATTCTCCTGGAAGGACCTGATCCTCCTCGGTGGTGGATTCTTCCTGATCTGGAAATCGACGAAGGAGATCCACCACAAGCTTGAAGGCGAGGAGGAAGCCTCACATGGCGGCCGCGCGGTCGCCAGCTTTGGCGCGGTCCTGGTCCAGATCGCGATGATCGACATCATCTTCTCGCTCGACTCGGTCATCACTGCCGTCGGCATGGTCAATGACCCGAGCCGCGTTTCGCTGATGATGGTGGCGGTCGTGATCTCCATCGGCGTCATGATGCTGGCCTCCGGATTCATCAGCGACTTCGTGTCGAAGCACCCCTCGGTGAAGGTGCTCGCGCTTTCGTTCCTGATCCTGATCGGCACCGCGCTCATGGCGGAGGCACTCCATTTCCACATTCCCAAGGGCTATATCTACTTCTCGATGGCCTTCTCGCTGCTTGTGGAACTGGTGAACCTCAAGGTCCGCTCGAAGCACAAGGAACAGGTTTCCCCTGAAATCTGAGAGGGTCGTCCGATGAGAACCCGTTTTTTTATGCCCGGGTATCTTCTTCAGGTCATTGGCGTACCGAAGATTTCGGTTCTGAAGATCTGGTCGGATCGGACGTGACCTTCCTGAAGATTGGACCCGCAGGAGATAGCCAAACGATCC
>JAIXVN010000280.1 GCA_027483005.1 Verrucomicrobiaceae bacterium | reverse complement strand
TCGCCGCCGATGAAGTAGCGGCTGGCGACAAGGTAGTTGTCGCGCTTGATGCCACCCTTTCCTCCGGAAAAAAGATCCGCCACGGCCAGGCCGAGCGATCCGGCGATGCCCTGCTTTTGCCGGACATGCTCGCGGAAATCCGCCTCGTTCGGGTTCGTGAATGAAAGCACGGCCACGACGATGGCCAGCAGGAGGAGGAGTTTTTTCATGGATTGCAGTGCAGTGCTTCATGATCTGCCCGGCAAGGGGCGTCCCGGATGAGCTGACTTTGCCCTCGCGTCCCGATTTTCCTGCCGCTAGCCTGCGGCCTCCCATGCCTGTTCCCCGCAAAGGTGCCAAGCGCCTCAACCACCGCGATTCCTATTACATGTGGATCATGCAGAACACCAAAGGCTCGAACGAGCTGCTGGTGGAACTGGCGGCGGCGGTGAACGGCCAGATGCTGGTCGTTTCCCTGGGCCGGATCGTGGACTATGCGATGGTCACGCTGGCGATCGACTTCGCGCTGGCCAACGGCTGGAAACCGCAAGAGTTGCTGCCGCCCTTCCGCTGCACCTACGAACGGCGGGCATTCCATTTGCCGGTGGCCTGAAGAGGAAGGGAAACTGGGCCCCAACCGAGGCTGGAGTCCCTGGTCCTTTCCGGTCTCGACCGGGTCACTGCTTGCAGGTTTTGCAATCTGCCGGGCATTTGGCGGCGGACTTTTCGCACTTGGAACCGTCGGCCGCGCAGCACTTGGCGCACTTGGCCGACAGGGTGCCAGCGCAGGAGGCGAGGAAGAGGGTGCCAAGGGCCACGGGAATGAGGAGCAGGGATTTCATGGTGGTGGTCGAACCGTCTCTGGTTCGTGGGATGGGATACGTGGATTTGGATTCTGTTTCGATCCTGAAGTTGAAGATTCTCCAATCCCTCCAATGCTGGCGCATCCACGGGACCGGGTTTCAATTCTGATAAGACGCCGGAACCGATGCCGTAGAATGCGCTCGCGCGTCGAATCATTCAACAGCTGCGCTTTTTCGCCGAAACCCATGAAACGTTTCCTTGCCTCTCCTCGCCTCGCCTCCGTGCTGGGGCTTGCCATTCTCACGCTGCCCCTGAACGCGGCGCCCCATTGGATCTGGGTCGGAAAATCCGCCAAGGACGGGGAAAAGGTGACCTTCCGGAAGTCTTTCAAGCTCAGCGATGCAGTCCTCAGCGCCCAGCTTTCCTTCACCTGCGACAACGGGGCCACCGCCTATCTCAATGGCACCAAGATCGGAGAAAATCCCGACTGGAGCCAGCCAACCAAGGTGGATCTCGGCAAGCTGCTGAAGACGGGCGACAACGAGCTGAGCTTCGACGCGCGGAATGAAGGCGGCACGGCCGGGTTTGTGGCGACCCTGAAGATCGAGACGATGGACGGGAAGAAATCCGTGATCGAGTCCGGTGCCGACTGGTCCGCCGCCCCGACCGGGAGCAACGATTCCAAGCCGGCGGTCGAGCTGGCCGCCTATGGTGCGGCTCCCTGGGGCAAGGCGCTTTCGGGCGAGGGTGGCGGTGCCTCCGTCCTCGAGGGCTCCGACATTCTGACGGTCCCGGGTTTCTCCGTGGAGCTTCTCTACACGGTCCCGAAGGCCCAGGAGGGCTCCTGGGTCGCCATCACCGAGGACGACAAGGGCCGCCTGATCGCCGCCGACCAGTATGGCGGGATCTATCGCATCACGGTGCCGGCCATTGGGAAAAAGGAGGAGGTCAAGGTCGAGCCACTCACCCTGCCCAACGGCAAAAGCGGCAAGCCCCTCGGCGGTGCCCACGGGCTGCTCTATGCCTTCGACAGCCTTTACCTGATGAACAACGAGATGGCCGACAAGGGCCTGTGGCGCCTGACGGACACCAACCGCGACGACCAGTTCGACAAGGCTGAATTCATCCGCAAGTGCGATGGCGGCGGCGAGCACGGCACCCACGGCATCGTGCTGGGACCGGATGGCAAGTCGCTGTATTTCGCCAACGGCAACCACACCAAGCTGCCGGACAATCTGGATTACACGAGGCCGGTCGCGATCGGTGAGGACCACCTGATCACCCGTCTCTGGGACGCCAACGGCCACGCCCGCGGCATCCTTGCGCCCGGCGGATACGTTTGCAAAACCGACCCGGACGGCAAGCGCGTCGAGCTCTTCGCCGGTGGCTTCCGCAACCAGTATGACATCGCTTTCGATGCCAATGGCGAGCTTTTCACCTACGACTCCGACATGGAGTGGGACATGGGCTCACCTTGGTATGTGCCGACCCGCATCAACCACATCGTCAGCGCGGGCGACTACGGCTGGCGCTCCGGCGCGGGCCGTTGGCCGAACTACTATGCCGACTCGCTTCCGGCTGCCGTGGACATCGGACCGGGCTCACCGACCGGCACCGTCTTCGGCACCGGCGCGAAGTTTCCTGCGAAATACCAGCGCGCCATGTATGCGCTCGACTGGACCTACGGCACAATGTGGGCGATCCACTTCACTCCTGACGGCGCCAGCTTCAAGGCCGAAAAGGAGGAGTTCGTCGCCGGAAAGCCGATGCCCTTCACCGATGCGATCATCCGTCGTGAGGATGGGGCGATGTATTTCACCACCGGCGGCCGCAAGAGCCAGTCGGCCCTCTACCGCGTGACCTACACCGGCAAGGAAAGCACCGCGCCTGCCCCGAAGATCGCCCCGACGCAGGAAACCCTCCTCCGTCAGAAACTGGAGACCCTGCACCTCGAAGGCACCGGACCGGAGGCAGTCGCCAAGGCCTGGCCCTCGCTTTCCCACAAGGACCGCTTCGTCCGCTTCGCCGCCCGCGAGGCGATCGAGCGCCAGCCAGCCGCCGCCTGGGCTGAGAAAGCTCTCGCCGAGACCGATCCCCAGGCCGCGATCGAGGCCCTCATCGCCCTCGCCCGTGTTGGCGACAAGGCCCTTCAACCGAAGCTCTTCGTCGCTCTTGGAAAGCTCGACTTCGCCAAGCTCCCCGTCGACCTCCACCTGCCCTACCTCCGCGCCTGGCAGCTCGTCTTCACCCGCATGGGCAAGCCCGCTCCGGAGATTGCCGAGAAGATCGCCGAGCGTCTCGATCCGCTTTTCCCGAACGCCGATCCCCTTGCAAACCGTGAACTCGTTTCCCTGCTCGTGTTCCTTGATTCGAAGAGCATCGTCGCCAAGACCGTGCCGATGATGGACACTGCCAAGGACACCGACATCACCATCGCCAGCGACGCCGTCCTTTCCCGCAACGACAACTACTCGAACGCGGTCGCCGGCATGCACGACAGCCATCCGAACCGCCAGGCCATCGCCTATGCCTACGCCCTGCGCGAGGCCAAGGTCGGCTGGACTCCCGAGCTTCGGAAGACCTTCTTCGGCTGGTTCCCACGCACTTCGAAATGGCGCGGTGGCAACAGCTTCAAGGGCTTCCTCAACAACATCCGCAACGAGGCCCTCGCCAACTCCACTCCCGACGCCGCCGAACGCAGCGCGCTCGACCAACTCTCGAAGCAACCCGCTCCCACCCCACCCGCCAACGTCGTCCAGCCGAAAGGCCCCGGAAAGGACTACACGGTCGATGAAGTCGTCGCGCTGGCGAAGGATGGCCTCAAGGGCCGCAACTTCGAGCAGGGCAAGGCGATGTTCGCCTCCCAGCTCTGCATCAACTGCCACCACTTCGGCGGCGAAGGCGGCAACAGCGGCCCGGACATCACCGGGGCCGGCAGCCGTTACACCATCCGCGACCTCGCCGAGAACATCATCGAGCCCTCCAAGGTCATCAGCGACCAGTATCCGACCGAGCAGCTGACCCTCAAGGACGGTGGCGTGGTCGTCGGCCGCGTGGTCGTTCAGGAAAACGGCAAGCTCTTCGTGATGACCAGCGCCCTCGCTCCCGATGCGCTGACCACCGTCGATGAAACCAACCTCAAGGGCCGCCAGCCGTTCAACGTTTCGATGATGCCGCCCGGCATGATCAATGCGCTCAACAAGGACGAGCTCCTCGACCTCTTCGCCTACATCCTTTCCGGAGGAAATCCGAAGGACGCGAGGTTCTGATTTGGGCTGGAACTTCTTCGCCGGAAAGCGGTTTCATGGTCACGCATGAAACCGCTCCTCCTTGTCTCTGTCGGCCTGGCCCTTTCCCTGGTCAGCCAGTCGCAGCAAGCCCCAACGGGAGCCGCCCGACAGTTCCAGCAGATTGATCAGAATCACGACGGAAAGATCAGCCGCGAGGAGCTGCCGGAGGCCTTGCGGCCAAACTTCGACCGAGCCGATGCCAACCACGACGGCGGCATTTCCCCGGAAGAGCATCTCGCCGTAATCGGCGGCGCCAGGCTCTCGGGCATCGAGGTCCTGCGCGACCTGCCCTATGCGGAGACCGAAAACCCGCGCCAACGGCTCGACGTCTATCTACCGAAGGCCCGCAAGTCGGAGGTTCCCCTGCCGATCATCGTCTTCATCCACGGCGGCGGCTGGCTCGCGGGAAACAAGGGCTCCGGCCAGGGGAACCTGCTGCGTTACGTGAAAAGTGGTGACTACGCGGGCATTTCAATCGGCTACCGACTCACCAACGAAGCCCAGTGGCCGGCGCAGATCCACGATTGCAAGGCCGCCATCCGCTGGATCAAGGCCCATGCCAAGGAACGCGGACTCGATCCCACCAAGATCGCCGTCTGGGGCATCTCCGCCGGGGGCCATCTTGTTTCGATGCTCGGCACCAGCGGTGACGTGAAGGAACTCGAAGGCACGCTCGGCAAGCACCTCGATCAGGACAGCAAGGTCACCTGCGTGGTGAACTATTTCGGGCCCGAGGACCTCCTTGCATTTGTGAGACAGCCGAGCACCATCGACCGCACGAAAGGCAGCGACTACCCGGAAGCCAAGCTGCTCGGCGGACCGGTGCAGGAGCGTGAGGCCGCCGCGAAGGAAGCCTCGCCTGTGACTCATGTCTCGAAGGGCGATGCTCCCTTTTTCACCGCCCATGGCACCAAGGACCCGCTGGTTCCCTTCGCCCAGGCCGAGGAACTCCACGCCGCGCTCCGGAAAGCAGGCGTCCCCTCTTTGCTCCAGGAAATGACCAACGGCGGCCATGGCTTCCAGAGCCCGGTGCTCGATGAACGCGTCAAACAGTTCCTCGATCTCCACCTTCGCAAGATCACCACCGAGATCCAATCGACTCCGATCAATGTGACCGCCAGGCCTTGAGCCGGGGCGGATCAAACGTCGGACGCTGTCTTGACCAAGGAACGCGAGGCACCCCGGCAGTTTCCAGCCGGCCACGCAGATCTCCAAACGCCCGAGATCACCGGTTGCAGCGGAGGGGAGGATCGCGCATGTTCGTCGCATTTCCGGCCTGAATCGCCCTCTCCCATTGCACCATGTCCGTTGAGTTCAAAGACTACTACACCACCCTCGGCGTCGCCCGCGATGCCAGCGAGGCCGACATCAAGAAGGCCTTCCGCAAACTCGCTCGGAAGCACCACCCGGACGTCGCCACCGACAAGAAGGCGGCGGAGGAGAAATTCAAGGAGATCAACGAGGCCCACGAGGTGCTGAGCGACCCCGAGAAGCGGAAAAAGTATGACCAGCTCGGGGCCGATTGGCAAAACGCCGGAGCCTACCCGCGCGGCGGACATGGCGGCGGGCCCGACTTCCAGTTCGGCGGCACTGGCTTCAGCGATTTCTTCGAGCAGTTCTTCAGCGGCGGCAGTCGTCAGGGCTTTCCGGGTCGAGGACCCGCCGCCCGCTCGCGTCGCGGTGGAGATGTGGAAGGCGATCTGCTCGTCACCCTGGAGGAGGCGATGAACGGCACCATCCGCCCCATCACCCTGCAATCGACCAACCCGCAAACCGGGGCGACCGAGAAGCAAACCTTCAAGGTCAAGATCCCCGCCGGAGTCACCGATGGCACCCGCATCCGTGTCGCCGGCCAGGGCCAGGCCGGACTCGGCGGCGGCGCATCGGGCGACCTCTTCCTCAACGTCCGCCACGCCGCGCATCCGGAGTTCACCACCGATGGCGCCGACCTCATTCACGAGCTGGACATCGCGCCATGGGAGGGGGTGCTCGGTGGCCAGGTTTCGGTGCCTTCACTCGATGGCCCGATCAAACTCAAGATCCCCGCCGGAGCCGAGAATGGCCAGCAGCTCCGCGTCCGGGGCCGTGGCCTGCCGAATGGGAAAGACACACGCGGGGATTTCTACGTCACCCTCAATCTCGTCCTGCCTGATTCCATCAGCAACGAGGAGCAGGCGCTTTGGGAAAAGTTGAGGGACATTTCCAGCTTCAGGCCGCGCTCCAATTGATGACCGCCATGATCCGTCCGCTCCTTCTCCTCGGCTGCCTCCTGCTTCCGCTTCGGGCGGAAACCTCGCCGCTCAAGCTCGTCGAAGCCGCACGGAAACAGGTCGGCGTCACGACGATGTACGACCCGGCCTACGTGAGCCTCGCCTTTCCGAATGGCGACGTCCCGATCGAACGCGGTGTCTGCACTGACGTCGTCATCCGAGCCTTCCGCGTCGGGCTTTCCCACGATCTCCAGAAGCTGGTCAACGAGGACATGCGCGGAAGCTTCTCCGCCTATCCGAAACAGTGGGGCCTCTCGAAGCCGGACAAGAACATCGATCACCGTCGCGTGCCGAACCTTCAGACCTACTTCAAGCGCAAGGGTTGGTCGCTCGCCGTCACCAAAACCGCCGCCGACTATCTGCCTGGCGACATCGTCACTTGCACCGTCCCACCGAACCTCCCGCACATCATGATCGTCAGCGACAGGAAGGCCGCCGATCAAACACCCCTCGTCCTCCACAACATCGGTCGCGGAGCCCAGGAGGAAGAATGCCTCTTCACTTATCCCCTCACCGGGCATTACCGGGTGAAGTAGGCTCAGCAACCTTGCCAGACGCCTTGCTTCCGCCTACGTTGAGTCGTGGGAATTACCATTACCCTCCCCGAAGAAGTGGCAAGCGTCCTCGGTAGCGGACGAGAGGAGCGCGAGCAGCGCGCCTGCGAGAGCATCGCCTTGGAACTGTATCGTGAGGGGAAGATTTCCCTGCGGACGATGGGTCGTCTGGCCGGTGTGGGAGATGATTACTGGGCGGCGGACGCCTTCCGTGCGCGTTTCGGACTCCCGGTGAACACCGAGGCGGAGGATGGAGAAAATGAGCAGGCCTCGATCAATCTCCTGCTTGGATCATGATCCTGATCGTGGCCGACACCGGGTCTCTTAATGATCTGATCCAGATCGGCTGTGTGGATCTGCTCTTTGAGTTGGTTGAAACCGTTGTACTTCCCGATTCAGTATTGCGGGAGCTGAAATCAGAGAATCCTCCGTTGAACGTGAGGGAATGGGCGAAAAACCTGCCAGCGTGGGTGGAGGTCAGGGCGGCGGGTTCCATGATGACTGTAAAGCCAGAGCTTTCCTATGCGGATTGCGAAGCGATTTCCCTGGCAAAGGAGTTGAATGCCCTGCTGCTCATGGACGACCGAAGAGCAAGACGGGCCGCCACCGATCAGTCGGTCCGCACCCTCGGTACACTGGGTCTCCTTGAAGCCGCATCGGCCAAAGGATTGATCCAGCTTTCCGTTGCAGTAGAGCGTCTGCGGGCGACCAACATGTTCATTTCCGATGAACTGATTGCCCAGGCGCTTCGACGCGATTCAGACAGGCGTGGAGCCTAGAGATACCGCCCCCTTCTGGAGGAGCATCCGTTCGTCAAACAAACGGCCCGGCAGCGAAAGCCGAAACACATTCAGGAGCCCGCGAGCTCGTGTTTCCGGATGTGGCCGAGGATTTCCAGCTCGTGGAAGCCGAGGGCGTGGTGATGGGTGAAAAAGGATTCGAGAACCGTGTAGGCGGATTCAGCCAGGACAAGGCGGTCGTCGAAGACCGATTGGTCAGCGTTCAGCAGATCAGCCATGGTCATGGCTTCGACGAGCTGCCGCTTCTGCCAGACCTTGGTTTGGATGAAGCCCACCAGATCGCCGAGGCAGTCGAGGGCGTAGCGATGCTCGTCGCTCGGCTGATTGCGGACGATGAGCCCGCAGACAAAAGCGTGGCACAGCGGCGGGCGCCCGGTACTGAGCTTGCAGCCGTTGCTGCCAAGGTAACCGGACTTCGGATCGAAGGTCTGTCCGGCCCCGTGCACGGCCAGAAGAAAAGGGCTATCGAAGGCTTCCCGGCAGATTCCCACGCGACAGCAAGGCGTCTTGCAAACCCCGCAATACGGGGCGCAGATGCCCTGCATCAGCCCGCTGACCTTCAACTCGAACGAGCGGTAGGTTTCCAGCGTCGAGTTGAATTCGGTGGCAGTGATGGTGGTGGGGGTTGGGACTGGGAGCACTCCGGCAAGGAGCGGCAGGCCATGACGACTGCTTTCCTTGGGATTCAAAGGCGAAAAGCCATGAAAGGGTCAAACGAGGGGCGGTCCAGTGGTGGCGGTATCAGTCCATCCTCGAATCGAGGGGGCTCCGGCACTCGAGTCGGGCGTTTCGGATTTGTCTGTTTTCCAAATCACCCGCCGCCCACCGGACCACTCTCTGGTCGGGTCCCTGCCTTGCGGGATCTCGGCGGGAAGCGCCACCAGCTTCCGATGACGGCGAGGCCGAAGAGGGTGTAGGCGAGGCCGAAGACCCACATCGGCGCGCGGTAGAAGATGAGGCGTTGCAGCCAGTGGGCGATGAAGGTTTCGTGATAGACCCAGTCACCGGCCAGCTCGCGAAGATGCATTTCCAGGGTGGTGAGCGGGCAGATGATGCCGAGCCAGGCCTGGACGGCGACGAGCCCGATCGCCAGCAGGTGCAGCCCCCGGAACCAGGGATTCCGGATCCAGCGCCAGCCGCAGGCCCCGCCGATCAGGATCAAGAGCAGTCCGAAAATCACAAAGCCGATGTAGGCGACGTGCAGGATCAGCACGGCATCGGCCAGGGCTCGGTAGGCGGTGGGGCTCATTTTTCAATGCCGCTGCTGGGAGAGCAGGAGGCGGAAGAGGTCGTGGGACTCCTCCAGCTCGGCGAAGGTGCCATCGCCGACGATGCGACCGCCTTCGAAGACGAGGATGCGGTCGGCGATGCGGATGGTGCTGAAGCGGTGGGCGATGATGAGCGTGGTGCGACCGCGGGCGAGGTCGGCCAGTTCCTGCTGGATGCGCGATTCGCTGTCGGAGTCGAGCGCGCTGGTGGCCTCATCGAGAATCAGCACCGGCGCATCGCGGAGGAAGGCGCGAGCGATGGAGATGCGCTGCTTCTGGCCGCCGGAAAGCTGGGCCCCGCGTTCGCCGACGGGGGTGTCATAGCCCTGCGGCTGTTGGAGGATGAAATCGGCGGCATTGGCCTGACGTGCGGCTTCGCGGATCTGATCGGACGAGGCGTTGGTCTTGCCAAGACGGATGTTTTCCTCGATCGAGCCGGAAAACAGCACGGCCTCCTGCGGGACGAGCGTGATGTGGTCGCGCAGGTCCTTCTTCCGCAGCTCGCGGAGGTCCACGTCGTCGAGCAGGATCGAGCCTTCGACCGGATCGTAGAAGCGCGGCACCATGCTGGCGAAGGTCGTCTTTCCGGCACCGGAAGGGCCGACAAGTGCCACGATCTGACCGGCCGGGATGTGGACGTTGATGCCGCGCAGCGCCGGGGAATCGCCGTAGGAGAAATTGACGTTCTGGAAACTGATGGAGCCACGAACGGTGCTCAGGATCACCGGGGAAACGGGCTCCGGCGTGCTTTCCGGGGCATCGAGGATTTCCTCCAGCCGATCGAGCGAGACGCCGCCCTGCTTGAGGCGGTTGTGAACCTCGCCGAGCTTCTTCATCGGGTCGTAGCACATGTAAAGGGCCAGGACGAGGGGCAGGAAGGCCTCCAGGGAAAAGTTCTGGCGGGCTCCATAAAACAGCGCGGCGGAGACGACCAGGGCAGAGACGAACTCGATCGCTGGTGGGGCGAGGAAGCGGTACTTGATGACCTTCAGATGGAGCTTCGTCCAGCGGCCGAGGCCGGCGAGGAAGCGACCGGCCATCAGGTCTTCCAGGTTGAAGGCGCGGATCTCGCGGGCGGCTCCGAGGGTCTCGCCGAGCACGGCGGTGTTGTCGCCCTGGGTCGCCTGCATCACGGCGGCGCGGAGCATCAGCTTTTTCCCGATCAGACGGATCGGCAGCACGCAGAGCGGGATGCTGAGGAGGCAGAGCAGCAGGAAAAAGGACTCGCGGCTTTCCCAACTCTTGTAACCGAGATAACCGAGCGCGCTGACGAGAGTCAGGGGCTGTTTGAGGATGTCGTTGGCCACGGTGGTGACCACCATCTGGAGCATCTGGGTGTCCCCCATCACGCGGCTGATCAGGTCACCGGTCTTCCTGCCACTGAAGAAACCGAGCGGCAGGCGCTGGAGTTTCTCGAACACCCGCTGCTGGATCTCCTTGAGCACTTCCAGACCGCACTGGGTGGTCCAGTAAACATTGAGAAATCCTGCGACCCCACGAATCAGGAACGCCACCGGCAGGAACAGGCAGGAGACCAGCAGGATCACCACCGGCGCGTTGTCCTTGCCGACATGCTCGGCCACCCTGGCGCTGAAACTTTCCAGCTTGTGTGCCTGCTCAAGTTTCCCCGGGAAGGCCTTTTCCAGCATGGCATCGGCCGTCTTCGCATCGCTCGTCTCCAGCAACTCCTGCCGGACATCGAGAATCGACTGCACCTGGCCGAAGATCACGGGAAAGACCTTCTCCACGACGAAGGGCATCCCGAATCCGCTGGCGACGGCAAAGATGAATCCCGCCGCGATGCCGGCGAGAAAACGACCTTTGACTTTCCCGAGCAGGGCAAAATAGGGGCGGAAGCGGTTCATCGGTGCGCGGAGCATCGTTTCCGCCCGCCCCGGGAACAAGCCGCGAATATCGGGCTCAGGGCTTGGTGATTTTCCAGCGGATGAAGCGCTTTCCGACTCCGAGCGGGGCGCTGGCCACCGCTTGTCCGCCGGTGGTGGTGACCGTGACACCGGTGGTGGACCAGGCGGAAAAGTTCTCGCTCCACTCCGCTCCATAGGTGATTCCGGTGCGGACACTTGGGAGCGAGCGGGTGATTCTCAGCTTTCCGGCCGCCAGATCCCGGACCGGCTGATCGGAGCTCACCTGCCGGACCAGCGGATCGAGGGAAAACGCGAACTCCACCCCGTTGGGCGAACCGTCGCCATCCGAGTCGGCATTGAATGCCACGCCGGCGAGCATCGGGTAGTCATAGGCCTCCCAAGCGGCGAAGCCAGTCAGGGCGGGGGCGGACGTTGGCACGACTGTCAGAGACCCGCCCCAGGCACTGGGAACTCCGGAGATCACATTGCGCAGGCGCAGCCGATAGGAACCACCGGACACGAGGCTCGCTCCCGCACTGGTGGCATTGAGGCGAAACGAACTGGCACTGGCGGCCAGGCTGGTTTGTCCCCTGGTTTCGAGCCAGGTTCCATTCGTCACTGACACATCATCGATCCAGACCCCTGACTCTGCGTTGCTGGCGGCATAGGTGGCAGCGGCGGCGGCCTTCTTGAAGGCAAAGCGGATCCTGGTGTCCTTACCGGCATAGGCGGAGAGCGAGACGGGAGTGATTGGGGCGACAAAACTCGCATCGCCCGTCACGAAAACAGTAGTCCCTAGCCCTGCCTGATTCCAAAGCGAAGTCCAGTTCGCGCCGCCATCGACTGAAACCTCGGCATGGACAAAATTGGTCGTCTCCATTTTCCCCCGCTTGGTCTTGAAGGTGAGATTGCTGGTGGCGGTGGGAATGACCGTGCGGTTGATCTCCACGGTGTCCAGCGAGTCGGCCGCATTATCCAGTGCCAGCCGGAACGCGCGTGAACCGGCAGCCTTGTAAAGCGTGCTGAAAAGCTCGTAAGCCCCGGTGCCATCGATCACCAGCGGCGTGGGCGAGGTTTCCGCTCCTTCGGTCCAGGTGGCACTCGAAATCTTGGCCACCTCCAGATCATAGCTGTTCACCACTCCATCGGGCGAAAACAAGTAGGTGGCTCCAGCCACCGGCGGGGCCGTGCTGCCAGTGGGAATGTAGCGCTCGCTGATCGTCGCCACGAGGGCCGGACCATAGGGATACCAGGTGCCACCGAACTTGCTGCGCAGCCTCAACCACCAGACCTGGCCTCTCACCAGCGCCTCCCCTGAGGTGGCGGAGGTGAAACTCACCGAAGTGGCCGACGGTGAGGTCTCGATTCCGCCTTTTTTCTCAAGTGTCTGGCAGTTGGTGACCGTGATGTCATCGATGAAGATGCCGGTGACAAAAGTCGGGAACCTCGGTTGATCATAAATGGTGCCGGTCGGAGTGCCCAAGGCATCATACGCTCCACTGTAAGCGAACCGGAAGCGGATGCGGAGAGGCACCGTGCTGGTCGGAAGGGAAATGTTGTTGAGATTCACGAAACTGGAGTCCGGGGCTCCAGTTGACTGTCCTGTGATTGTTGCCCGGTTCGTCCACACCAGCCCATCCGGCGAAGACTCCACGAAGAGGCTGGTAGAAGGGGTCATCAGCCCACGTCTGAACCAGAGGTTCAGATTGGCACTTGCCCCAGGAATGATTTCACGGGTGAGTTCAAAGCTCTGCTCTGGGATCCCTCGGACCACCGGATCGTAATAAGTTGGAAAAGTCAGGCGGAAGGCCTTGGTGCCGGTTCGGTAGTAGTTCGGTGAGCCCGTTATCGAGGCCCGGAAGGTGTAGGTCGAATCCGTGCTGTTCACCACCTGCGGGGTCGGGCTGTCCTCAGCCCCTTCCACCCAGGCCGTGGTCGTGGGACGGAAGAAACCCACCTCCATGGCATCGGACGCCGCCGTTCTCGTAAAGCTGTAGGTCGCGCCCGAAATCGTGGGGGTCGTGCTGCCGGTGAGGGAAGGCGCACCCGGCTCAGCGTTGGGATTGATGAGCGTGACGGAGTAGGAATAGGAAGTCGGAACACCGGAACCCCCGATGCCGGAAACCGTGATGTTGTAGGTCGTATCCGCCGTGATGGTGCGGGAGGCAACTGGGGTCGGCACCTGCCAGACGATGGAATTGTCCCCGTATCCATTGAGCCGGGAGATCACCGACGTGGTCACCGTACCGCCTGACGAGGTCATGCTGACGGTGGCTGCACTGAAATTGGCGCCTGGATAGGAAAGCGACCAATAAGGCGTATTCAGCGGGGCCGGGAAAAAGCCAGCCGCCGGGTAAGGGACGAATCTCGGCGTGACGGCCGTGTCCAGTTCCGAGGCCTTCGGAACGCAGTAGAGGCAGTTGCTCGATGGAAGAGCGACATTGCCATTCAGTTCAGGTCGTGTCCCCGGAATGTCACCGGTCGCGAAGTTCGTGGACTGGAGATTCAGCAGCCAGCGGCGGTGACCGACATCGAAGTTCCAGCTGCTAAAGCCGCTGGCGACGTCTTCCCGGCAGTAGGCATCAATCGCACCCGGTCCATAAAAGGTGTAGGCAAGCCCCCCCTTGTTGTTGGCATTCCAGGCGGCGGTCGTCCATCCGAGAGCAGAGGGAGCGGGAGTGTGCGAAACTCCTTCTCCTGATCCCGCCAAAGTGGTCCGCAGGATCATCAGGGCGGACCGCTGGGCGGCTGCGGATTTGGTGGTGGATGCTGCCGGCGTGTAGAGGTCGGTCGGGAGGATGTTCACCGTGGCTCCGGTGTTGAAGCGCACCGACGCCGGAAGACCGCACATGGCGCGGAAGTAGTTCGTGCGGCGCTCCACATCGGCGACGAAGGTTGCGGAAATGGTGCCCTCCGCTCCTGCGGCGAGTGAGGTGAAACTGCCCCCGGTCCAGTTGATTCGGTTCTGATAGCCCTCCGATTTCAGATAAACCGCCTGCCAGAAGGACACGACGTCGTTTCTGGACGTTCGATCAACCGAGAAACCGTAGCTGTCCGCCGTTCCAGTCCACCCCCTGGCCACACCGGGCAAAATCACCGTCGCGGTGCAGAGGATTGCCCCCAGAGTGCAATTTGCCCGTCCCATGGAAGCAAATGACACATTTTAATTAATGAATGCAAGTTCAACCTTCCAGCTCGTAGCGGATCGCTGAGAGACAGAACAAACTGGCGGTTTCCGCCCTGAGCACCGTGGGTCCCAGGGTGACTGGATGAAACAGAGCCTCCAGGGCCGCCTCGGTTTCAGAAGACGTGAAGTCTCCCTCAGGCCCCACCAGAACGACGACCGTCGCCGGAGCTGCCGATCCGCGAAGCACCTCGCGCATCGGACGGGCACCACCTGCGAGCGAGGCGATCAGGCGCAACTCGTCCACTCCGTTACTCCCGATGCTGGCGAGCCAGCGTTGAAATTCCGCCGGCTCCTGAACCTCAGGCAGGAAATCGAGCCCGGATTGCTTGCAGGCCTCCAGGGCCGCGCGACGCCACTTGTCGGCTTTCCCGTCGCCCGGCTGGACCACGGTGTTCCGCGTCACCAGCGGCTGGATCACGGAAACGCCGAGCTCCACCGCTTTCTGCACCACCAGGTCCATCTTTTTCCCCTTCGGAATCGCCAGCGCCAGCAGCACCTTGGTGCCGGCCTGTGGGCTCATGCTGGGAGGGCCCAGATCGAGCGAGACCCGATCCCTCGCCACGCTTAGAACCTTCGCGATCGCCTGCCGGCCCTTACCATCGAACACGACGACCTCCTCACCGTCACGGATCCGGAGGACCTGCGACAGGTGTTTCGCCTCGTCTCCGCTCAGGCAGGCAGCTTCTCCCCAATGGTCTAATAACAAGAAAAAGCGGGCCATGGCGGGAAGGATCAGAGGTCAAAGAAGCGGCGCGCCTTTTCGAAGAAGGACTCCTGCATCGGCGAGTTGTGCTCACCGATCGACTCCGAGAAGGCACGGAGCTTTTCCTGCTGCTCGGAGCTGAGCTTCGTCGGCACCTCCACCTGGAGCTTCACATGAAGGTCGCCAGGCCGTCCGTTGGAAAGGCTCACGATGCCCCTGTCGCGGACCCGGAAGATCGTGCCGCCCTGCGTGCCTGCCGGGACCTTGATCGACGACTGGCCATCAAGGGTCGGGACTTTGAGCTCGCCCCCGAGTGCGGCCGTGCTGAAGGGCAGCGGCACCTCACAATAGAGGTCCGAGCCATCGCGCTCGAAGACATCGTGGTCGCGGACGTGGAGAAAGACGTAGAGATCCCCGGCGGCTCCCCCGCGCACTCCGGCGTCACCGTTTCCGGAGGAACGCAGGCGCGTGCCGGTATCGACCCCGGCCGGAATGCGGATCTTGATGCGGCTGTTCCGCTGCACCCGACCCTCGCCCTTGCAGGATGAGCAGGGGTCGGAAACCGTTTCCCCGGCGCCACGGCATTCCGGGCAGGTGGACTGCTGGATGAAAATGCCGGCCTGGCGCGCCACGACTCCGCGTCCGCCGCAGGTGGTGCAGGCCCGGGTGCCGCCGCTGCCTTTCGAGCCAGTGGAATTGCACGGGTCACAGGGAGTGTGACGCTCGATCTCGAGTTCCTTCTCGACGCCTCGCGCGGCTTCTTCGAGCGGGATTTCCAGATCGTAGCGCAGGTCGCTGCCGCGCTGCTTGCCTCCGTTCTGCTTCCGGCCACCGCCGCCGCCGAAGAACTCCTCGAAGCCACCGCCGAAGGCCTGGCCGAAGACCTGCGAGAAGAGGTCCATCGGATCGTGGAATCCTCCACCACCGCCGAAGCCCCCCCCACCGCCGCCGCCCGTGAAGGCGGCGTGGCCGTAGCGATCATAGGCGGCGCGCTTGTCCACATCGCTGAGCGCCTCGTAGGCCTCACCGAGCTCCTTGAAACTTTCCTCGGCCTCCTTGTTTCCCGGGTTCTTGTCCGGGTGGAACTTCACCGCGAGCTTGCGGTAGGCCTTCTTGATTTCCTCCTGGGTCGCCTCACGGGCCACCCCCAGGATTTCATAATAGTCGCGCTTCGAAGCCATCGCTTACGCCTCCCCTCCTCCTGACGCTGGTGATTTGGAAACCACGACACTGGCCGGCCGCAACAGACGATCCTTCAGGCGGAACCCGCGGCGGGTGACGCGCAGGACGTGGCCCTCGGCCAGGGTGGCGGACTCCTCCTGGGTGACCGCTTCATGGATGTTCGGATCGAAGGCATTTCCCTCCGAAGGGATCTCCTCGACTCCCTGGGAAGCGAGGAAATCGGCGAGCTGGCGACGCACCATGTCCATGCCGATGTAGATCATCGAACCCTGGTCCTTCGCGGCGGCCTGCATGCCCATCTCGAAATTGTCGATCACCGGAAGCAGTTCCTCGAGCAGGCGCTGGTTGGCGAAGCGCAGGGCATCCTCGCGCTCGCGTGCGGCGCGCTTCCGGAAATTGTCCATGTCCGCCGCCGTGCGCAGGGCGAGTTCCTTCCACTTCGCGGCCTCGGCCTCGAGTTGCTCCCACGGATCAACGGATGTGATCTCAGGATTTCCCTCGACCACCTCCGGTGTGGGGTCGGCGACTGGCTCGGCGTTGTCAGTATTCATGGGGGCTACCTGTAACGAGGCTGGCCCCTGCGTCAACTCCCGGAATGCAGGTCAATCCCGCCTCAACTCCGTCTCCTGGCCCGGATGCACCAGTGGAGCCAGCCTGGAGTGCACCGAGTCGAGCTTCGGATCCTCGGCCAGGACCTGATCCGCCAGCGCCCTCGCCTCGCGGATCAGGGCGATGTCGGAAAGAAACTCGACGAACCTCAGCTCGCTGGCGCCGCTCTGCAGGGTGCCGAGCACATCGCCCGGCCCGCGCAGGCGCAGGTCCGCCTCGGCGATCTCGAAGCCATCGGAAGTTTGCTCGAGGACCTTCAGTTTCTCCATGGCCTCGGGGCTTTTGCCATCGGTCAGCAGGATGCAGTAGCCCTTGTGGCCGCCACGACCGATCCGGCCGCGCAACTGGTGCAGCTGCGCCAGGCCGAAGCGCTCGGCATGATGGAGGATCATCACGCTGGCGTTCGGAACGTCCACGCCCACCTCGATCACCGTGGTGGAAACCAGGGCCGCGATTTCCCCTTCGCGGAATCGCTGCATGACCCGCTCCTTTTCCTCCGGCGGGATCTTTCCATGAAGCAGACCCACCTCGCGACCCGGCAGCCGCTTCTGCCATTTGGGAAACGCCTCCATCACCGATTCCGCCTTCAAGGTCTCGCTTTCCTCCACCAGCGGATAGACGAAGTACGCCTGCCGTCCCTCGTCGAGCTGGGCCTTGACGAACTTGTTGATGTCCGACTGCTTCGCCGCGGTCCTCAGGGCGGTGACGATCTTGGCACGGCCGGCGGGCTTTTCATCGAGGATCGAGACGTCCAGGTCTCCATAGATCGTCAGGGTCAGCGTGCGGGGAATCGGCGTGGCGGTCATGACCAGCACATCGGGCATCACGCCCTGGTCGATCAGCCTGCCGCGCTGCGAAACCCCGAACTTGTGCTGCTCATCGATCACCACCAGACCGAGGTCCTGGAACGCCACCCGATCATGCAGCAGCGCATGGGTTCCGATCACCATCTGCGCCTCGCCATCGAGCGGCAGGTGGGTGGACTCCTCCCGCGCGGCGGTCAGCAGGGTGATCCGCACGCCGAGTGGCTCCAGCCAGCGCTTGAAGGTCAGGAAATGCTGCTCGGCCAGAATCTGGGTCGGGGCCATCAGGGCCGCCTGGCTTCCGGAGTCCACGGCGAGCAGCATGGAGGCCATGGCGACAAAGGTTTTCCCTGAACCGACATCGCCCTGGAGCAGGCGGTTCATCGCCCGGGGGGATCGGAGGTCGGCAATGATCTCCTTGATCGATCGCTTCTGCGCGCCGGTCAGGTCGAAGGGCAGGCTTTCATAGAAGCGCTTCAGCAAGGTGGTGCGCACGCCCTGCACACGCCCCGGATGATCGTCATGTCGGGCCCTGCGCCAGACGACGTTGAGCTGAAGTGAGAAGAATTCCTCCAGCGCGAAGCGCCGTTTCGAGTGGGTGGACTCTTCCAAGCTCTCCGGGAAATGGACCTTCCGGAAATCCTCCGCCCTGGAGCGCCCCGGAGCCACCTCATGACACCAGTTCAGCGTGGCGGGGTCCACTTGAAGCAGAAGAAGATGAACGATCTCACGCAGCCGTCGTTGGGCGATCCCCGAAACATTCCGGTAAATCGGCACGATCCGCTCGACATGGATCGAGGGCCCCTCGTCGTCGCGGATGATTTCAAACTCGGGATGATCGATCACCAGCCGCCCGCCCGCTTCCTTCACTTTTCCGTACAGCACCACCTCGTGGCCGCTGGCGATGACCTTCTGGACGAAGGGCATGTTGAACCAGCGGCAGGTCACCTTGCCGGAACCGAACAGGCCCCCGCTGCCGTCCATCACCACCGCTTCGTAGAATTTCCGACCGGGACCGAAATGCCGCAGCGAGGCGTCCACCACCGTTCCACGGAGACAAACTGGATGGGCCCCCTGCTGCATCGGAAACGCATCGAAGCGCCGTCGGTCCTCGTGGCGCCTGGGGAACCATTGCAGCACGTCCTCCGCCGTCACCAGTCCCGCCGCCGCCAGGGCCGCCGACTCCTTGGGGGCGAGCAGGGGCGTCGAGACCAGTTCGACATGGGCGGAGATCACGCTTGGAGCTGGAAGGTTCGCGATAGGAGGCTCACGGATGGATCGAGGCGAGGCGTCTCAAGTAATCGAAGCTGTAAAGCCCGGTGGCGTGTCCATCGCCCCAACCGATCTGGAGCGCATAGCCGCCCACGGGGTCGAGTTTCACCAGATCGAAGGCCAGCGGCCCGAGTTCCACCACTGGACGCAGCACCCGCCCCAGCGCATCAGGCTCCCCCTGACAGGCGGCACAGGGACAAGCCCGCCTCAGCATCGGGAGTCCCAGATAAAGCTCTTCGCCATCCTCGAAGGAAAGCGCGAGTTCACCGCCGATGACCGTGGCCTGATGAAGGGATGCTGGCATGCACGGAAATGATGGCTCATCCAAGCTCACCGTCCACCCGATAGGCGCGATTTCCGAAAATCGCCGAGCCGACCCGCACCAGGGTCGCTCCTTCCTCGATCGCCACCTCGTAGTCCCCACTCATGCCCATGCTCAATTGATGAAGGGCGGCACCCGCTTCCTGCTGAAGCTGATCCCTCAGCTCCCTCAGTGCCACGAACCACTTCCGTGCCGACTCAGCCTCCGGGCCGGCGGGTGGAATCGTCATCAAGCCTTGAATCTGAAGCCGCTTCAGCCCGAGCAGGCTCGACATGACCTCGCGGATCTCTCCCGGTTCGAAGCCACCTTTGCTGGCCTCTCCTCCCACGTTCACCTGCAGGAACACCTTTGGAAAGAGCCCCAGTTCGGCCGCCACCTGATCGACATATCCAGCCAGCTTCAGCGAGTCGATCGCATGGATGCACTCGAACAAAGGCAGGATCTTCCGGACCTTGTTCCGCTGGACGCCGCCAATGAAATGCCAGCGTATCGATGAGGGGAGAGCCGCGATTTTCGGCTCCGCTTCCTGCAATCGACTCTCACCAAAAAGAACCTGACCACAGGCCGCGACCTCCGAAATCGCTTCGGCAGGAAAGGTCTTCGAGACCGCAATCAACTCCACGCTCTCACGCGGGCGACCGGCCCGGACACAGGCCGCAGCGATCCGGGACTCGACTTCGCCGAGCTGTTCAGCCATGGGCGACATCACCGGATTTCCGGTTGCTTCTTGATGAGACCCGCCATCCTGGCGTTCTCCGTCACGTCGATCAGATCCTTGATGACAAAGAGCCCCTCGCGCTTCACCGGGTCCATCCCGCTTGGCCAACGTGGGGTGTCGTCGAGATCCTCGACCTCATCCTTCGCCTTGCGCATGTAGCCATCGTCTTCCTTGGAAGGATCAAACGGACGGATGTCCGAGCCCTTGGCAATGTCGTCCAGCGAGAGCTTGAAGAACTTGAAGCGGGAGCTGTCCTCCTCCTGGATCTGCTTGAAGCGCCCCTTCCGCTCGGCATTCCGCTGGTGTTGGGACTCATCGACCTCGGCGAGTTCCTTTTTCCGCTCCTCGATGTTCAGCGAAACCTTGTTCTCCTTGAGCCGCTCCTTCGCCTTGAACATGTCCTCGATGATGTAGCTGAAATCCTTGCTCGCCTTCACGCGTGCCTGGCTCTGTTCCACCAGTCGGGGAATGAACAAATCCGCTTTCGGCAGCGGGGAAAAATCTCCTGCGGGCCGGATGCGGTCATGAGGCAGGGCGTGATCCATGAACCGCTCTCCGATCTCGATCGCATCTCCCAGGCTGGGAAGCACCACATCGGAAACCACCCCTTCGAGCTGGGTGGAGGAGCCCGATGGACGATAGAACTTCTGGATCGTGACCTTGAGGAAGCCCGCACGATTCCTCGCCGCGAAGAAAGGCAGCATCTTGCCGATGTCCATCGGCTGCTGGACCGTTCCCTTTCCGAACGTCGAGCTGTCACCCACGATGACCGCCCGATTGTAGTCCTGAAGAGCTCCGGCAAGAATCTCGCTGGCGGACGCGCTGCTCTTGTCGATCAAGACGACCATCGGACCTTCATAGATCGGCTTCTTGTTGTCGGCGTCCTTCACCTCGACCTTGCCGAGCGTGTTCTTCACCTGAACCACGGGTCCACGATTGATGAAGAAGCCTGTCATCCGCCGCACTTCCTCCAGGGAGCCTCCGCCGTTGTTGCGCAGATCCATGATCAGGCCATCGATCTTTTCCTCGTTGAGCCGCAGGAGGATCTGCTCGACATCGACCGAACAGCGGGTCGTTCCTTCATCGAAGTCCGCGTAGAATGAAGGCAGTGACAGCCATCCAATCCGCCGTTGGCCACCGTCCGGAGTCTTCATCTCGATCAGTTCGGCACTGGCCTGCTCATCCTTGAGCGCCACCTTGCCGCGGGTGATGACCACGATCTTCGTTTCTCCAGCCGCTCCTCCAGCCGGCTCGATCTTGAGCCTCACCGGGGTGTTCTCCTTGCCCCGGATCAGATCGACCACCTTGTCGATCGCCATGAACATGATGTCCGTCATCTCCCCGCTGTTGGAGGAGTCAACGGCGACGACGCGATCATTGAGCTTCAGGGTGCCCTCGCGATCGGCCGGTCCGGCGATCACGATGCCGGTGATCTTCGTGGCTCCATCCTCCTCGGCCTGGAGGAGCGCCCCGATGCCGACGAGTTCGTTTTTCATGCCGTCCTTGAAACGGTTCATCTCCCGAAAGCTCATGTAATCGGTGTGAGGATCGTAGGATCGCGAAACAGCGCTGAGGAAATAATTCGCGATCTCCTCGTCATCGACATCCGTCACGCTGCGAAGGAAGCGGTCGTAGCGGAGCTTGATCTTCTCCTTGGGGTCGCGGTCGTCTTTTGTCGGATCGGCTTTGCTCTGCTCCTTCGCCATTCTGGCCAGCGTGCCCTGCTTGAGGACCTCCGCCAGCACCGCCTCCTTGATCTGAAGGGCCCACAGAGCCTTGGCCTCCGCTTCATCGCGGGGCCAGGGAGCATCCTTCCGCGATCTCGCGACGGTTTCGTTCTTGGTGAAATCGAGATTTCCCTCACTCAGAAGAACCTTGGCATCCGCCACACGGGTTTCGACGGCCTTGCGGAAGGTCTCGTAAATGTCCTTCGCCGGCGTCATGCTCTCATTCTGCAACAACATGGAGTGCAGCTTCCCGCCATAGGTGACCTTGAAGCGGTTGACGTCCTGCTGGGTGAAATAGACGCGGTTGTAGTCGAGATCACGCAGGTAATCATCGAGAAACTGCTCGCTGAGCTTCGGATTGAAGGGCAGCCGCGCGAAGTGGCTGTTCTGGAGCATGATCGCCATCTGGCGGCCGACCTCGTTGAAGTCAGCCTTCTGGGCACACGCCGAGCTGGAAAAAGCGGCAAGTGCGACGGCGAGAACCGTCCTGCGAATGCGAATGATGCTCATGGGTGACGGCACGGTTTGGGGGTGATTCAGAAGCTTTGAGAGGGTGCCACAGGCGGGCCGGATGTCGATTTTTTTAAACGGTCCGACCCCGCGTTTACTTACCGGCTTTTCGCCTCTCAAACCAGTTCCTGAAATACGTGTCCTTCGCCGCCTGTTCCTCACGAGCCAGGGTTTCACTGTCCGGCGGCTCGCCGAACATCAACATTCCCGCCCCCTGCGGACGCCGCCCGAGAACCAGGTCCAACGGAATGACCTTGCCATTCCTCAGGAGCTTCAATGTCACCTTCTGGCCGGGTTTGTGACCCCGCACCCAGGTTGAAAACTGCTCCACTGCCGTGAAGGGCTCTTTCCAGATCTGGTCGCCCGCCTCGACGATGACGTCTCCAACCACCAACCCGGCCTTCGATGCAGCCGAATCCGGAACGACAAGATTCACACTGATCCCCACGCGGGGAGCCTTCTCTCCGGGAATCGGAACCTGGTTGATCGCCATCATCATGATGCCGACATAGCCCTCGCCGTCCTTGAGATACTCCTGGTCGATCAAATCCTTCAGGACCGACGTGCAGCGCTTCCGGATCTCGGGATCCGGATCTCCGATTGCATGCTGAAACAACCATCCCTTTGCAGGCTCCGGGTCCTTCAGCGCCCACTCTCGCAGGAACCCTTGGGCTCCGATGCGCTCCGCGTAGCTCTCAGCGCCCAGTTTCCCCAACACCTCATTCGGAAGGGGCTCAAGGGCCCATCCAGATGTCAGAGTGAGAGCCAGGTACAGAATCCCACAACAGAGCGAAGGCGTCTGTTGTGGGAAGCGAGGCATGGAGGGCTTGGAAGTTACGCCGGAGCAGGGTCGAGATGTCCCGGAGCTTCAGTTTCCAAATGGTCCCTTCTCGGGAACCGTGATCGTGTCGTCCTTGAGCAGGGTGAATCCCTTCATCTGGGTCTGTTTCAGATCCAGGGTTCTGATCTTGCCTTCACGAAGAAGCTCGACGCGATTCATCGCACCGAACTCGGTGGGACCGCCAGCACTTTGGATCGCCTGATAAATCGTCAGGCCCGGCACGAAATCAACGGGGCCCGTGCGTCGAACCTGGCCACCGATGTGGACCATCAGCTTCTGTTGGGTGCTGAGCGAGTCGGCCTGCACCTGAACGTTGGGGTTGTTGTAGATCTGGGCGGAGCGATAGGCGGCGGCAATGCTCGCGCCCAGCGCCGTTGCGCTCAGGCCGGCCGCGCGCACGTTTCCAATGAACGGCATGCTGATCAAGCCGCTGTCTGAGACGGTGTAGAGACCATTCACGCGGGCAACCTCTTCCTGGGGCACCCCGCGGATCTCGATCTGAATGGCTCGTCCGGCAGAAATCACGCTTTGGGCGTTTGCCGGTGCGGCAATGCTGAAGGCCATGGCAATCATCACAATATGGGATTTCAAGTTCATGGAGGTAGTTTGATTGGGAATTTCGAGGATCAATAGAGTTCCGAGTCACCCTTCGCAGGTGCCTGCGGTCTTGGGGCTGGGGCAACCGCGTTGCCCTTCGGAGCGGCTGGACCGGCGAGGGCGGAAGACTGGGATTCAGTCGGCGCGTAGTAGGTGTAGTAGCTGGTGTAGTACTGATACTGACTGTCACTGCGGACATCCACGTTGTTCAGCACCACGCCGATGACATGCCCGCCGACGTTTTCAACCGCCTGCTTCACGCGCATCAGCATGTTGCGGGGCAGCTTGCGATGCTGGACCACGATCATCGTCAGGTCCACTTCGCTCGCGAGCACCGACGCATCGCTCACCCCGAGGATCGGCGGGCTGTCCACCAGGACCAGGTCGAAGCGCTGCTTCACGTCCTGGATCAACTCGGACATGCGCCGGGAGTTCAGAATGCCCGCCGCGTCGGCCGGAAGAATGCCGGAAGGCATGAAATAGAGGTTGTCCACCGGGGTCTGGAGAATCACGTCCTCCAGCATCAACTCGGTCGTCAGGTAATTGGTGAGACCCACCGAGTTGTTGATGTCAAAGAAGGTGTGAAGTCGCGGACGACGAAGGTCGGCGTCGATCATCAGGGTGGTGTAGCCGCCCTGGGCACAGATGTAGGCGAGGTTGACCAGGGTGGTCGATTTGCCTTCACCAGCACCACCGGAGACCACCGTGATGGCATTGTCCTCGGGGTTCTTGCGGTTGAACTCGATGTTGGTTCGGAGGATTCGGTAGGCCTCCGCATCGGGGCTCATGCCACTCTGCTTGTGGAGAATGCCAACGTCCTTGGGCACCACAGCCAGTACCGGCACCTGAAGATAACGCTCCACGTCTTCGAGGGTCTTCACCGAGGTGTCGAGGTACTCGAGGAAGAAGGCGATGCCGACTCCAAAGATGAGCCCCACCACCGCGCCAAGCACGAGATTGAGAGTCACATTTGGACTGACCGGGTTCTGCGAGATCACCGGGTCCTCGTGCACCACGATCGAGTTGGACGGGATGCGCTCCTGAATGGTTTCACCGAGAAGCTTGAGCTTCATCGTGTTGAGCATCTCCTGGGCGGTATCGAGCTCACGCTTGGCGTCGATGTAATCGACGGCGTCCACTGCGGTGTCGATCGCCTCGCCCTTCTTCTCCGAACTGAGGATCTTGACCTTCTCCAGACGTTCCGTCGCCATGTCGAGCTGGGCCATGAGGGTTTCGCGGAGACTGGTGACGCCTTCCTCAAGCTGCTTTCTCATGTTCTCCAGGTTCTGGACTTCGGCCAGAACCGTAGGGTGGCGGTCTCCCAATCCCTGCGTCTTCAGCTGATCGAGACGGCGTTTCTGTTCGAGATACTGCGGATACAGCGACTTGATGATGTTCTCGGGAAGATCGAGGCCAGAGGCATAGACCAACAACTGCTCGCTGCTGTAGTTGAGGAGACTCTTGATCTGGCTCTCCAACTGGATCTTGTCCTGTTCAATCCGGTATTCCATCTCACGCGCGGTTCCCGCGCCCCGGTCATCCTCTCCAGTTCCGTTGCGGAACAGGCTGCCCTCGCCGGTGGGAATGATTCCCTTGGTCCGGACAATGGTCGTCTGAAGCTTGCGGCGTTCTTCAACCTTGTCCTCCTGATCCCTGACCGCCTTGCGGAGTTCCTGAAGCGCACGCTCGGAGTCACGTCCCTCGATTTCAGTCCGGTAGTTCTTGTAAGCCTTCGCCACCTCGGCCGTGATGTCACGGGCATCTTCCTTGTTGGTGTGCCGGACCTTGATGTCGATCAGGTCGGTTCCCCGTCGGTTCTGGGTGTCCACGATGCCTTTCAGGATCATGAAGATCGTTTCCTTGTCATAGCCCCATTTGGTCGGGAGGTCCAGCTGCTCAGCCACCTTGACCAGCACGTTGCGTGACTTGATGATTTCAAATTCGGTGGCGAAGAACTGCTGCGTCATCATGGCAGCGCCACTGGACTCAGTCATTTCACGTCCCAAAACCGTGATTCCGGGGGTTCTCGGTTTCACTTGGACCGTCGCGGTGCTCTCATACTTCTTCGGCATCACGTAAGTGAGTACCGTGGCGGTCATGAACACGAGAAGGAGCGTCAGAAGAATCACCCCATAGCGGTTCTTGATGACCTGCCAGTAATCGACCGCGTGAAGCGTGGTCTCGTTTGAATTCGGCGTTTGGGATTGCATGGTTCGAGTGGCGAAAGGTTGGATTCAGGGGCTCGTCTCAAAAAAGCAAACTCCCGCAATGAGAACATTGCGGGAGCTTGGCAAAAGTCAAATATCGTGACGGTTTGTTCGGGTCATGGAGAAATCAGAACTCGGCACGGATGCCAACGTTGACCCGATTACGATCATAGGTGGCACCGAAGAGATCTGAACTGGAATCCGTGTAGTTGTAGGAAAGATCGCCACTGAGGTAGTCAGTGAATCTCACGGACAGGCCCACGTAGGCATTGATCAAATCCTCAGACAATCCACCTCTGGTCAAAGGACCAGGACCGGAAACACGGCGACCGTCCTCGAACTGCGAAGGAATGAAATCAATCCCTCCAAAAATCGAGAGTTGCTTGGAGATCGAGTAATCAGCATTGATTCCAAGACGGAGAGTCTGGCGGGAGTCGAACTCGTAGAAGGAATTCGAAACCGAAACAGGACGGATCGTATCGTAATTCTCGAGTCCGTAGCGAAGGAATCCGCGCATCTTGAGTGCCGTATTGATCTGGCTGTCCAGCGTCAACTCGAGGTAAGGGCTGGTGCCATCGGAGGCACCAACACTGTCCACCTGATGGAGCTGGACACCGCCACGGCCGACAAGAATCGTTGTGGGGCTCAAGCGGTGTTCGATACCAGCGAGGATGAAATGGTCGGTGGCATCGGAAGCAAGACCATCACCGGAAGTCTGGCCGTAACGATAATCAGCGGTCAAAACCGTCTGTGGGCTGAGCTGATATCGGAACTGGTTGTAAACCGTGGCTGTGAAACGGTCTGCATTCGGCACGGAGCTGTCATAGAGCAGGCCGGTCAACTGAACCCCGGTGTAGGTTGCGAGTCGCTCGGTCCAGCGATAACCCAAAGCGTTATCCGTCTGCCAGAAGAGGAATTCACCAACCTGACGGTTGTTGGCAAAGCCGAAGGCATAGTTGGGCTCAAGTTCGTAGGCAACGAAATTGCGGCTGACCAAGCGAAGTCGCTCGTTGAAGCGATGGGTGAGATTCGCCTCGATCCGAGCCTGCCCATAGGCGTCTTCAACCGCACTGTTGGCTGGAGTGTCAACGTAGTAAATGATGCCAAGTCGTGCAGTCACGTCCAAGGTCGTCTGAGGGGCGGAGTTGACGAAGGAGAGACCCACATAGGGGTTCACGGAAAGAGCGTCCCCGGTATTGACGGCAGTCGGATTGACGTTGTCGTCGAAAGTGAGGTTCGTTCCAACCACCCACTTCAAAGGGAAGGTTTCCTTGGTATCATTGCCAGCGTAGTAAAGCCCTTCGGCATTGACCGTTGCGATAACGGCAAGACCAGCGATTCCGGTTAACAGGGTGCGTTTCATGCTTGGGGAGATGACGAGAGTGAAGATTGGGGAGAGCAGGAGTTGGTAAGGGAGGGAGCCCGGGGAGCAGGCTTAATTCTGGTTGCCGGTCTGCGAGGCCGGAGGTGCCGGGGGAGCGACAACGATTCCACCGAATCCACTTCCCGGGGTTCCGGGAGGCAGGACGGTGTAACCACCGCCATCACCAGGCTGGGGTCCGACGACGATTTGTTCGCCCCCGGTTGGGAAGTCCAGAGGGTTGCTTGCTTGTCCCAGTCCGTTGGACAGCGCCTGGATGGCATCCGCCGATTCAGGAGCGACCGACGCGGCACACTTGGCGATCAGGTTGGACTGATCAGGAGCGGCGGTCATGGCGGTCCGAACAATGGCCAACACATTTTTGGAATCACTTTCGGAGGATCCGATGCCGGCCTTGGAGCCGCCACGCGAGGATTCGATGGCCGCTTTGACGATTTCGCACGCGCAATCGGGATTGGCGGTGATACTCTTCTCGACGATCGCCAGAACTTCAGAAGGCCCTGAGGTGATCGCGCTGCTTACTGAAGCCGCTTCACCGGAGCAGTTGCTCTCACCGGCAGAAATCAAACCTGCGGAAAGCATTCCGAGAATGGCCCCAATGGCGGCGAACTGGATGGACTTCTTCATGGTTGAACGTGTTTGGGAGGAACTGAAAACTGTAATGAGAGAGCGGGCAGCGGGAATCGAACCCGCATGTCTAACTTGGAAGGATAGCGCTTTACCACTAAGCTATGCCCGCGTTGTTGGGAGGACCCTACCAGCCCGGAGCGCCCATCTGCAAGCGTTTTTTTGGATTTCTGGCTGCTCAAATGGCATGAGCAGTTGGCCTGAAAAGATCATGATCGGCCATTCGTCCCACATCGGTTCATGCATGATGGGGCGGGTCCTCAACGACCTGTCGGGTGATCGACGAACTCCCAGTCCACTTCAAAGTTCCGACAAAGATCTCTTGCAAGAGCTTTAACGCCAAATGTTTCTGTCGCATAATGGCCTGCATAAAAAACGTTGAGACCCAACTCCTCTGCAAGCACGTAGCCCCAGTGCGGCCCTTCCCCAGTGATGAATGCATCAACTCCGACCGCAGCCGCGATCTCGCTGCCGGCCCCGCCTGTGACGATTCCGACGCTCGAGATCCGATCCGTTCCGCCGGGACAGATTTGAACCGGGCCTCCTCCGACAGCTTCAGACAGTCTGAGTTCCAGCTCCCGTCGATTCCCGTGCCATCCGCCCCTCAGCCCCAGCGGCATCCCCTTCCAGTTCAGGAATGGCTCCAAATCACTGACTCCCAATGCGTTTGCCAGGCAAACATTGTTTCCCCAGGTTGGATGGACGTCAAGCGGGAGGTGGGAGGAATACACCGCCAGCCCGGCCTCCATGGCGGTTCGAATTTTTTTGAAAAAAGCTCCCTTGAGCGGCTGGGCCCCTTGCCAGAACATTCCATGGTGCACCAACAACAGCCCGGGACCACCCGCGGCGGCCGCCTCGATGACGGGGAGGGAGGCGTCCACCGCTGCGATGACCCGATCGACCCGACCGCTGCTGTTCTCCAACTGGAGGCCGTTCATCGCGCCGCTGTAATCCGGGATGCCCGCTGTGTTCAGTTCGCGGTCGAGGAATGTGACGATGTCGGACAGGGAAGCCATGGCTCTTGCTAGTCCCTTGTCGATCCGGTGGCAATTCCCTCGTCAAGGAAGCGCTGGAGATCAAGCGCGAGAGGTGAATCCCACTGGCATCCCCCCATTTTCCAAGGAATCGAAAGCCTCGTCGCGTGAAGGGCGTGACGGTCCAGCAGCAGTCGTTCGGCGAGGGCCGCCGTCCATCCCGTCCCGACCCATTCCAGATACTCCCGACCCTCGCCGGAGTAGAGCTTGTCGCCGACAATCGGGTGCCCGGCATGGGCGAGGTGGACGCGGATCTGATGCATCCGGCCTGTTTTCGGACGGCAACGGACCAAGGAGAAACGACCATCCTTTCTCAGAAATCTCTGCTCGATCCGGAACT
>JAIXVN010000105.1 GCA_027483005.1 Verrucomicrobiaceae bacterium | reverse complement strand
CTGCGAAGTCGGGCTCAATCGGAAAGCCGTTGGAGCAGCGCGTGGAGAAGGGGCGGAAGGAGTCGCGAGAAGTGGCGTCGGAGGAACGTCGAGTCGAGGGCTTCGCGGAGACGCCGACCCGAAGCCGCCGCGTGGAGGAGGGTGGGGGAGGGCGCGATCTTGATTCCGCCGGGAAAGGGGCTGGTCTGTTGGGCTTCTCCGAGGCCACCCAACTGGTGGCAAGGGAGGTTTTCTCTGAAGGTGATCCAGGGGGTGCCACGGCGTCCATCCCTGCGGATCCGGGCATGGAGGTCCTGATGGCGTCCCGCCCGGGTCGGCACGGGAGCATTTTCCCCGGGGAGCAGGGAGCGGACTGGATGCTCACCCGGCAGCTTCTTGCGAATGGGCAGGGGTTTGAGACAGACCTGATCGGAACAACGATCCCGGAGCCATCAGGACTATCTCTCATCGCAGCGGGATGGCTGGCCCTGATCGCGAGGCGCAGGAGGGCCTGATTTCCTGTCCGCCATGAATTTCGAGAGACAAGGTTGCCCCCGCGGCGGTTTTACGGGAGAAGATTTCCAGCCGAATGACCCAGCTCCTTCTCGAACCCGCCCGCCGTACTGGATGTGACGACCTCAAGGCCGTTTCCGATATCCTCGACGGGTCCGCCCAACGCCAGCGTTCTCCGATCGATGACCTGCTTGATGCCGGTGTGGTCGATGAGGAGCGCTACATGAAGGAGCTTTCGCAGGACCTTGGTCTTGAGTGGCTTGACAGCATTCCGATGCCTGAGGCGCCGCTGCCTCTGCGCGAGGCCTGCGGTCCGAGGATCGCCCTGCGCCACCGACTGCTGCCCGTCGGATTCGTCGGGGAAGGGGAGTCGATGCGGCTGAAACTGGCGACTTTCGACCCCTTCAACCTCGTCGCACGACAAGCCGCCGCCCAGGAGTTGCCGATGGCGGTCGATTGGTGCATGGCGTCCCGGCGTCGGATCCATGAGGCCCTGCGCCGCCTTTACGGGGTGGGTGCCGATACTTTCGAGCAGATTCTGGAAGGTCGTGAACTCGACTACGACAACCTTGAAGCGTCCGACGAGGCGAACGTCATCGACAAGGACGACGACGAAGAGGCCAGCGTGGTGAAATTCGTGAACCAGATCATTCGCGAAGCCCTCGACCAGAAGGCGACCGACATCCACGTCGAGCCGCTCAGCAACAACCTCCGCATCCGCTACCGTCTCGACGGCCGATTGCTCGAAGTCACGGTGCCTGAGAACATCAAGGCACTGCAGAGCTCGGTGATCGCGCGATTGAAGATCATGTCGCGCCTCGACATCGCCGAGCGCCGCCTGCCGCAGGACGGTCGTATCAACCTCCAGTTCGAAGGCCAGACAATCGACGTCCGCGTTGCCACGGTCCCGACGGTCGAAGGCGAAAGCGTTTCCCTCCGTCTCCTCAACCAGCAGAAGTTCAACATCGACCTCCTCGGCATGGAGCCGCACGTCCGGCGGAAGATCGAGTCGCTGCTGCACCTGCCGAATGGCATCATCCTGGTCACCGGCCCGACGGGTTCCGGTAAATCGACCAGCCTATACACCTTCCTGAGCGAGGTGAACCTCCCGGAGCGACGCATCGTGACGGTCGAGGACCCGGTGGAAAACAAGCTGCCCGGCGTCATGCAGATCGCGGTGAAATCCGAAATCGGCCTGACTTTCGCCTCCGCGCTCCGGTCGATCCTCCGCGCCGACCCGAACATTGTGATGATCGGGGAAATTCGAGACCTGGAAACCGCGGAAATCGCCATCCGCGCCTCGCTCACCGGTCACTTGGTGTTCTCCACCCTTCACACCAACGACGCCATCGGCGGCATCAGCCGTCTGGTGGACATGGGCGTGGAACCCTTCCTCGTTTCCGCGGCGGTCCGGGCTTTCCTTGCCCAGCGTCTCGTCCGCCGGCTTTGCCCGCATTGCAAGGTTCCGCGCGAGATCACCCACGACGACCGCCGCGATCTCGGAATTCCGATCAACCTCGAGGGTCAGGCCTTCACCTCGAAGGGTTGCGACCGCTGCCGTGGGACTGGATTCTCCGGTCGACTTGCGATTTACGAAATCGTCGTGCTGACCCACGCCCTGCAGGAACTGGTCGCCCACAGCGCCCAGAACAACGAGCTCAAGGCCCAGGCGGTGAAGGATGGCTACATCCCGATGCGCGGCTACGGCTGGATCAAGGTGATGCAGGGCCTCACCACCATCGAGGAAGTCATTTCCGTCACGTCCTCCGACATCGGTGGGGGGGAGTGAATCAAGTTAGAAGTGAATGGTTGGTAGTGAATCGTGAATGAGTTGAAATGATTCTGTCCAATAACCACTAACCCATAACCCTTTTCCAATCCCCAGATGCCCGTCTTTTCCTACAAAGCCCTCAATTCCTCCGGTGGTGTCGCCACCGGGGAGCTCGATGCTGCCGATCGTCCGGATGCCCTTCGCATGTTGGACAAGAAGGGCCTCCAGCCGGTGAGTTTGAAGGAGAGTACGGGCGGCACGGTCCCATCGGCCTCGAAGAACAAGGCGAAGTCCAAGGACAGCGAGCCGGAAAAGGTCAGCGCGAAGGCAAAGAACGATGAGATCCCGGATGGGCCGCTGAAGTTGAAGCGCGCCGAAGTGGTCATGTTCACGGAGGAACTCGCCGACATGCTCGGAGCAGGCCTCCAGCTTGAGCCCGCCTTGAAGGCGATGGAAAGCCGTCAGGAGCTGGGGAACCTCAAGAACGTCGCCTACAAGATCCGCCAGGTCGTTCGGGACGGCATGAATTTCTCAAGCGCCCTGAAGCGGGTCAGCCCGAGTTTTGGTCCCCTCTATTGCTCGTTGGCCGCTGCCGGTGAGGCGTCCGGCGCGCTCGATACCATCCTCAAGCGCCAGGCCCACTACCTGAAGACCCTCCAGGAACTCCAGGGCCGACTCATCCTCGCGATGATCTACCCGGCCTTCCTCGTCCTGGCGGGCATCGGGGTGTCGATCGTTTTCGTCACCACCCTGATTCCCCAGCTCACCGAGCTGATCAAGAGCACTCCCGGCGGAAAACTGCCCGCCCCGATTCAGTGGATGACCTCGATCGCCGATCACCTGGGAGCCTACTGGTACATTTACCTGATCCTCCTCATCGCCGGCGGCCTGTTCTTCAAGGCCTGGAAGGACAACGACGTCAACAAGCCGACCTGGGACCGCACCAAGCTGAAGATGCCGCTCATCGGCCCGGTCATTTCCAGCCGGTTCTACGTCCAGTTCCTGGAAACGATGGCCAACCTCGTCGAAAACGGCCTGCCTCTCCTCCGCGCCTTGGAACTTTCCCGCGACGCCACCCAGAACCTTTCCCTTCGCGGCGAACTGAATCGGGTGATCGATCAGGTCGGCGATGGCCGCGCCTTTTCCCGTGCGCTCATCCGCACCGGAGCCTTTCCGGCCCTGTTCGTGGACATGATCTCGGTCGGCGAGCAGACCGGCAAACTCGATATCTCCCTGCGCCGGGCGGCCGAGCGCTATGACAAGGAACTCGACAAGGACCTCCAGCGGATCATGGCCCTGATCATGCCGACGGTCCTCATCATCATGGCCGGTCTGATCGGCGCGATGGCCTACCTGATGATCACCGCCATCTTCCAGACGATCTCGAACCTCAACGGGTGAGGGGGAGAGGGAGAAGGAAATCCGAAATTCGAATCACGAAATTCGAAATTCGAAATTCAGATCTGGCATTCCCGCACCTCGGCACCATTCCACTTTGATTCCCAAATTGTGCCTGTGTATGCTGCATGCATGGCCACGAAGACCAGTTCCATCGACCTGGTAGCCTACGAAAGGCTATGCTCGGCGCGACTGGGTCCTCGCGATTCCTTTCCCCAGGTGATCCGCCGGGCGGAATGGAGTCAGGAATCAAAGACCTGCGGCAATCTTTTGTCTTCCTTGAAGGGGATCCCGATGGCGGATGAAGAGGTGATTGAGCGTCTCGACGCCTCCCAGCAACTGGACCTTCCTCCTGACAATCCCCGGGCATGAGCAGCTTTCTTTTCGATACCTGCTTTCTCATTGATCTTGAACGGGAAATGCGTCGGGGGCCGGAAAAGGCCCATGACTTCCTCCTGCAGAATGCCACCGCCAGGCCATGCCTTTCGTGGACGGTGGTGGGCGAGTTTGCTGAAGGATTCGGAGATCTTCATCATCCAGCTTGTGCGGCCCTGTTGTCCCGATTCGACATTTTGCCAATGGACGCGTCCACGGCCCATCACTATGCGGTGACGACACGGTTGCTGCATGCTCAGAATCAGATGATTGGAGCCAATGATCCCTGGATCGCGGCCTCGGCGCTGGCCCATTCCGTGCCCCTGGTCACCAACAACGCCGCCCACTTCAACCGGATTCCCGGGCTTCTGGTCGTGGGATACTGAATTTCACCCCTGCGAGACACGGTGACGTCGGTTTGACATCAATTGGATAGTGGTGTAATTCAGCCATCATGATTCGGACGCAGATTCAGTTTCCTGATCCACTCTACCGGCGTTTGAAGGCGATCGCTGAACAGCAGGATTGGTCGCTGGCGGAGGTCATGCGGAAGGCTGCGGAGCACTTCGTCACTCGATTTCCTGAAAGTGAGCGGATGGCCCCCACTTGGAGTTTCCCGACTCTGGACTTCGGCGGGGATTTCCTTGCGGATCCGGAATCCGTGAGTCCTGAAAGCGAGGCCATCACCCTGCGTTCTGAGCGATGATTGTTTCCGCCGACACCAATATCTTCCTCTAAGCTGCGAGGCCGGATTCGCGGCATCATGCTGAGGCGCATCGGTTTTTCGCTTCCGAGGCCTCTGGGCAGCATCGCTTTGTGCTGTGTGGACTGGTGCTTTTGGAGATCTACATGCAGATCCGCAATCCGGCGGTGTTCAAAAAGACCAGAACCGCCAAGGAAGCCGCAGACTTTTGCCTGGCCCTGCGGTCCAATCCCGGCTGGGAGTTCGTTGACTACGAGCCGGAGATCGGCCCCTCCTTGTGGAAATGGGCGGCGGCAACAAGCAGTGGGTTTCGGGAGATCATCGACGCCCGACTGGCCCTGACCCTCCGGCATCATGGGGTGACCCACTTTGCCACCGCGAACGACAAGCACTTTGGCGGATTCGGATTTGAGAGGGTCTGGAATCCCCTGATAGGCTGACCTCTACTCCACCAACAAGGCCGCTGCCGCTGCTTCTCCAATCTGAATGCGCCGGCCGCCGGCGGTCTCGAGGGTGACTATGCCGGTGATGAGGTCGCGCTTCGCCAGTCCCACGTCACCTCCGACCACGATTCCAAACCCGGCCAGCCAGTCGATGAAGGGCTGGTCGGTCCGCGTCAGCCGCATCAAATGGTAGCGGCCGCCTTCGGCTCGTTCGGTCAGGGGCTTGAGCGAGGTTTCCCGGATGGAACCGTCCGGTCCGGGGATCGGGCTGCCGTGGGGATCGTAGGCCGGCCTTTTGAGAAAGTGGTCGATCCGGTTGGTCAGACGCTCCGATAGGGCGTGTTCGAGGATCTCCGCTTCGGCGTGGACCTCGTGGATTTCCATCCCCAGCACATCGACCAGAAATGTCTCGGCCAGGCGATGTCGACGGATCACCCGAACCGCAGCCAGTTTTCCGGACTCGCTCAGGCGCGCTCCACGACGGGGGAGATACTCGGCGAGCCCGGCGTCGCCCAGGTGCTTCATCATCGTGGTCACGGTCCCGGACGTGACGTCAAGGGCGGCCGCGATCCGGCCGAAAGGCACCAATTCGGTGCTTCCCCCCAGTCGATGCAGCGCCTTCAGGTAGTCTTCGACGGTCGAGGTCAACATGCTGGAAACTCCATCGCTCTTTGAGTCATCAAAGTCAAGTTAAGGCTTCTATCACGGTAATTGGATGATCAAGTTTTGATAAGTAAAGATTTTGGAAAACCGCTCAAAAAGGGTTCAATTGCTTCGATTTAAGAAAAATTCGCCAGTTTACGGAGGAGCGCCGGAATCAGGGAGGGTCGAGTCCAGAGGATGAGCGACTCGCTTCTCCCTGTCGGGCCTCTGGAGCAATTCGAAAGGCTGAAGAAAGGTCGGGCTGGGTCGATTCACGTCACCGAAAGCTTGGCCGACATGCCAAAAGCCGACGCCAGTGGACCCGGGCCTCCCCTGGAGAATTCCGTAAACGGAAAATTAAAACATTCGTTTTCATTGCGACCTCCGAGATTCCTGTTGAATCCCCCCAGTCCCGGGTGCATCCTCCCGCCGTTCAGCAAACGGGGGCGTTCTGGTTTCGACGGGACGTTTGACGCGCTGGTTGCACGTGGAGGTTGATCGGTTGGCCT
>JAIXVN010000591.1 GCA_027483005.1 Verrucomicrobiaceae bacterium | reverse complement strand
TGCTGGTGATCCTGATGGGCACGTTCTGGTTCATCGAGAGGGTGCGGGGTTGACTCGGGCTGAGTGGTTTCCTGAACTAAGGGAAGACCATGAATGCCACCGCACCCGTTTCCCCGAGCTCGAAGCGCCGACTGCGCATGCAGGAGTTCGGACTCGCGGGGGTGGTGCTGCTGCTGGCGATCATCCTCGGCACCTACGGCTGGCATGATGCAGCTCCAGGAAGGCCGAACACCTTCCTCAATCCCGACAACCTCATCGACGGCATCGCGACGCCGATGTCCTACTATGCAATCATGGCGATCGGCCTGACGCTGGTGATCATCACCGGCGGGATCGACATCTCCGTGGGCGCGGTGATGGCCCTTTCCGCGCTTGGTGGCGCGGCGGTGCTCCAGACTCTGCCGGAGCATGCGCCGGCGATCCAGGTCCTGCCGATCGCGATCCTCGTGCCGCTGCTGATCGGAACGCTTTGTGGCGCGGTCAATGGCGGCCTGATCGTGGGGCTGAGACTGCACCCCTTCATTGTCACGCTTGGCACGATGAGCATTTTCCGTGGACTGGCGAACGTGCTGCCTGCGGAGAAGACGCTGCCTTCCGCAGGCCGACAATTGCCCAAGGCCTTCACGCTGGATTTCATGCGCATCGAGATCGGTGGTCTGCAGCCGATGCCGCTCATCATCATGCTGATTTTCGTGGCCTGCGGCTGGTTCTATCTGCGGATGCTGGTGGCGGGTCGGGAAACGTATGCGATCGGAGGAAACGAGGAGGCCGCGAGGTTCAGCGGGATGCGGGTCGGCTGGATCAAGCTCAGGACCTACACGCTGGCCGGATTGGCGGCGGGGTTGGCGGGGATGGTTTCGCTGGGACGCTTCGGCACGGCCTCGACCAGCACCGGCTCCGGTTACGAGCTGACGGTGATCGCCTCGGCCGTGGTCGGAGGAGCCAGCCTGCTCGGCGGACGCGGCACCGCGATCGGGGCGCTGCTCGGGACGCTGGTCATCGCACTCATTGAAAACGGCATCGTCATCCTCCGGCTGGCCCAGGAATACCGGCTGGTGATCATCGGACTGGCGATCATCATTGCGGTCTCACTCGATCGTCTCGGCTCGATGCTGCGCAACCGTTGACCCATTTTCCAAACCCATGAAACTCCAACCACGCACCCTGCTCACGCTCGCCTCGGCGACGCTCCTCACCCTCTGCCTGAACGCCTGCAGCAAGAAGGCGGAGTCCTCCACTGGCAAGCGCAAGATCGTCATCGGCATCATTGCCAAAAGCATGTCCAACGATGTCTTCCAGGCCTCCCACGCCGGAGCGCAGGCGGCGGCGAAGGAACTCGGGGCGAAGTACAACGTGGACGTCGAGGTCGAGATCCGCACGCCGAACGACGAGGACGCCACCAAGCAGGCCGAGGCGATTGATGCACTGGTGCGTCGCGGCGCGGACGGCATCGCGATCGCCTGCTCCGAGGCGAACACGGTCACACCGTCGATCGACAAGGCGGAAAGCAAGGGCGTGTCGGTGGTCTGCTTTGATTCCGACGCCCCCAACAGCAAGCGCTTCGCCTACTATGGCACCGACGACAAGTCCTGCGGTGCGCGGGTGATTGACGAGATCGCGAAGTCGATGGGCGGAAAGGGAACGGTCGCGATCCTGGCCGGCAACCAAAGTGCGCCGAATCTCCAGAGCCGGGTGGCGGGTGCGAAGGAGGCGCTGGCGAAGTATCCGGAGATGAAGCTCAACGAGCCCGGGGTCTTCTTTCACGTCGAGACTCCTGAAAAGGCGGCCGAGGCGATCGCCAGCGCGCAGAACGCCAACCCCGGCATTCAAGGTTGGGTGTTAGTGGGTGGATGGCCGCTGTTCACGAAGGACGCCCTGAAGTGGGCACCGGGCAGCGTGAAGGTCGTGTCGGTGGACGCGCTTCCCGCGCAGCTCAGCTATCTCCGCAGCGGCCATGTTGACGTCCTGCTGGCTCAGGATTGCTATGGTTGGGGAGGCAAGTCGGTGGAGATCCTGTTGGAGAAGATCATCAACGGCAAGGCCCCGGCGGATCCACGGGTCATCGATCCGCTGACCCGCGTGACGAAGGAGAATGTCGATGCCTTTTCAGGCAACTGGGACAAGTGGCTCGGCAAGTGATCCGATGTCCGAAGACTTCATCCAGTTCCGGGCGGTTTCGAAGAGCTTCGGCGGTGTGGCGGCCCTGAGCGGCGTCACCCTGTCGATCGCGCGTGGCGAGTGCCACGGCCTGATGGGCGAGAACGGGGCGGGAAAGTCCACGCTTGGAAAAGTGCTCGCCGGGATCCACCGACCGGACGAAGGGGGACTGTCGATCGACGGCCAGCCGCAGGTGTTTTCCTCACCCCGTGATGCCCTCGCGGCCGGGGTGGCAATGGTGCATCAGGAACTCGCCTTCTGTCCGGATCTCAGCGTGGCGGAAAATCTCTGCCTGGGACGCATCCCGAGGAAATGGGGAATGGTCGATCGCGAGTCGATGGAGCACAGGGCGAAGAAGCTGCTCGCAGCCATCGGGGTGGACCTCGATGTCCATGCGACGATGCGGGAGCTTTCCACGGCGCAGGAGCAGCTCGTCCAGATCGCGGCGGCCCTGGGCACCGAGCCGCGGATCCTGATCTTCGATGAGCCGACGAGCTCGCTATCCCAACCGGAGGCCGAGCGCTTGTTCGAGCTCGTCGAATCACTCAAGGCACGTGGCCTGACGATCATCTACGTCTCCCACCGCATGCCCGAGCTGTTCCGGCTTTGCGATCGGATCAGCGTGTTGCGCGATGGCCGTTATGCCGGTGAACTCGCGGGTGAAGCCATGACCGAGTCAGCCGTGGTGCGACTGATGATTGGACGTGACCTCGATCATTACATTCCCGAGCACCTCTCCTCGGCAGCGGGCGAGCCTGTTCTAACAGTTCGCCATTTGTCATCACCAGGAAGATTTGAGGATATGTCGTTCGAAGTCAGGGCGGGGGAGATCGTCGGCTTCGCGGGTCTGGTGGGAGCGGGTCGCAGTGAGATCGCGAGGGCGCTCTTCGGGCTCGACCC
>JAIXVN010000151.1 GCA_027483005.1 Verrucomicrobiaceae bacterium | reverse complement strand
GGCACCTCGGTGATCGATGTCTCGAATGTCAGCCCCGATCACGCCGTCGCCACCGACCCGCTGACCATCCGCTCCGTCGAGGTCGTGCGCGGCCCCGCCACCCTGCTCTACGGCCCGAACACCATTGGCGGCGTGGTCAATGTGATCGACGACCGGATCCCGCAGGAACGCTTCGTGGGGCAGTATCCCTCGGGGAAATTCGAAACCAGCGCCGGCTCCGTCGATGACCTGTTTTCCCAATCCGGCGCGCTCACCTGGGGGGCCGGACCGATCGTGTTCCACCTCGATGGGTTCAACCGCAGCACCGAGAACCTGGACATCCCCGGCTTCGCCCGCTCGGCCGCCCTGCGCGCCACCACGCCGCTGCCCCCCGGCACGCCCGAGCCCTACGGTTTCATCCCCAACAGCGCCACCGACTCCAAGGGCGCCGGCCTCGGCGGATCCTACATCTGGGACGGCGGCTTCTTCGGGCTTTCCTTCTCCGGGGTCGATTCCAACTACGGCACGGTCGGCGAACCGGACGTCACCATCGACCTCCGCCAGCGCCGCTGGGATCTGCGCGGGGCCTTTTACAATCCCGCCCCCTGGATCAAGGAGATCAACTACAAGCTCGGCTACTCCGACTACGATCACACCGAGTTCGAGGCCACCACGCCCGGCACCCAGTTCCTGATCGAGGGCTACAACGGCCGGATCGAACTCCTCCATGAGAAAATCGGTCCATTTGAAGGCGCGTTCGGCGTCGAGTCCCAGGCCAGCGAGTTCTCGGCCCTCGGCGCGGAGGCCTTCCTGCCGTCGGTGGAAACCCGGACGAACTCGCTGTTCTTCTTCGAGGAAATTCCGCTCGACCAGATCCGCCTCCAGTTCGGAGCCCGCTACGATCACCAGACCGGCGAAACCCAGTTCAGCCCCGGCTTCGGCCCCGGCCTCGAGCGCGGGTTCGATGCCTTCAGCACCTCCGCCGGCATCGTTTACAACCCCGTCGAGGACTACGCCATCGCGCTTTCCCTCGCTTACACCCAGCGTCCGCCGACCTACGTCGAGCTCTTTGCCAACGGCCCCCACGTCGCCACCGGCATCTTCGAGATCGGAGACCCCAACCTCGGCACCGAGGACTCGATCTCGCTCGACCTTTCCCTCCGGAAAAAATCCGGACGCGTCACCGGCAGCATCAGCGGCTTCTACTACCACTTCAACGACTTCGTCAGCGCCCAGCCCACCGGAGCCGTGGACCCGGTCGATCTCCTGCCGGTCTTCGCCTACCAGGCCATCGGCGCGGATTTCTACGGCGGGGAAATCGAGACCACCTTCCACCTGCTCGCACCCGTCGAGGCCCCGGCCGCTGGCGATACCACCACGCCGGCACCTGTCAGCGATCAACGCCTCGACCTCATCCTCCGCGCCGACTACGTCCACGCCGAGGACCGGAAAACCGGCGAGCCCGTCCCGCGCATCCCCCCGTTCCGAGCGAGCGCCGCGCTCGAATACGCCAAGGGCCCCTTCAGCGCCCGGCTCGAAGGCCAGTACGCCGCCAGCCAGGACCGCCATGCCAACTTCGAACTCGCCACCGATGGCTATTTCCTCGTCAACGCCAGCATCAGCTATGACCTGAAGCTCGGCGGCTTCGACACCACCCTCTATCTCCGGGGCAACAACCTCACCAACGAAGAGGCCCGCCAGAGCACCTCGTTCCTGAAGGACATCGCGCCCATGGCCGGACGCGGCGTCATCGCCGGACTCCGCACGGAATTCTGATCCTCATTCAGGGTCGGTCCGGGTCTCCGGGCCGGCCCGCCATTTCGGCGGATTGCCCCTGCTCCTGAAAAAAACAGTCGCCATCGGCTGGCGGGTCGGTTGCGATTGCCCCGCCATGATCCATCCCACCGCGATCATTTCCCCGGACGCGATCCTCGGCGACAACGTCAGGATCGGGCCGTTCTGTGTCGTCGGCGCGGGAGTCGAGCTCGGCGATGACTGCGTGCTGCACTCCCACGTCGTCATCGAGGGCCCCACGAAGATCGGAGCTGCCAACGAGTTCTTCCCCTTTGCCGCCATCGGCGGAAAGACCCAGGACCTGAAATACGAAGGCGAGCCGACCCACCTCCTCATCGGCCACCGCAACGTCTTCCGGGAAAACACCACCATCCATCGCGGCACCCACGCCCACACGCCGACGGTCATCGGCAACGACAACCTTTTCCTCTGCTACTCGCACGTCGCCCACGACTGCCAGGTCGGGAACCACGTCATCCTCTCCAACAACGGCACCCTCGGCGGCCACGTCATCGTCGAGGACCACGCCATCGTCTCCGGCCTCACCGCCGTCCACCAGTTCTGCCGCATCGGCTGCCACTCCATCACCGGCGGCTGCTCGAAGATCATCCAGGACATCCCGCCCTACATGATCGTCGATGGAAACCCCGCCGCCACCCGCGGCCTGAACCTCGTCGGCCTCCAGCGCCGCGGATTTTCCGAAGCCTCCATCCGCGAGCTGAAGAATGCCTACAAGAAGCTCTTCCTGAAAAAGGACGCCAACTTCTCCACCGCCCTCAGCTCCCTGAAAGCCACCGTCAACGCCCACGATGACCAGGTGAAGCACCTCATCGCCTTCATCGAAGGCTCTCAGCGCGGAGTGACGAGGTAATCCCCGCTCGTAGTTCCGCCCTTCAGGGGGATTCCATCAAGATCAGCAAAACCATCCATCCAGAATTGACTGGAACAACAAGGATGATACCTCTGCTGGGGTGAACCGGAAGAAAGTGAATCGCAGAATTGTCCATCTCGTGTTCGGAGTCCTGCTTGCTCTCGCCACGACTGTCTCGGCCGAAGATGTCTGGGTTCACTTCGCGGGCGACCTCAAGAAGCCCGGAGTCTATAAGGTTTCGTCACCATCGACCGTCCAAGAGCTGGAGAAAATCTGCGGAGGATGGACGGAGTTTGGGTCCGCGAAATCTCTCACGGTCATTCGACTCGAACGACCCTCGAACGCGACCATGAATGATCCCGGAGAACCTCAGAGCAAGATCTACAAATTCGCTGAGATCCCTCGTGAAGGGGACAAGCTGATCTTGAAGAAGGACGACATTGTCTTCATCCCGGCCAAGGGAATCCTCGGCCAGTAACAGATGATTCAAGATCACAAAAGACAGTTCTATCGACCAAAGAATGAAGCTTCACCTGATCGCGTATGCCTTGGCGGCGGCGCTTTCTTCAGGCTTCGACAACCATCCCAATCGCGAGGGAGACAGCATTAAACAATCTGACGCCCACTCGGCCGAGAAGCAGTTGCAGGAGTATGCGGATTCTGTCGGACGTGAGTGAGCCCGAACGAAACCCTCTTTTCTCGGCCGTTTATGGAGGCAATATTGAGATTGTGAGATCGTTGGTCTGTCTGTCCCCTTGTCTGATCAACCCCCCCGGGATCTGCGTCGCCCCGGCGGACTCACCTGCGGGTCCGTTGAGCGAGAAGTGGGACACTTGGCCCTTGGCGCGGAGGAGCCCGTAGGATGGGGCGGCCTGGGGCTGGAAGCCCCGACGACGAGGGTTCTTGAAAACTTGACGCTTCCGGCGGCTGTCTTCAGGTTGCGGCATCGCGGCCGTTGAGGGTCGCCACTCCTTCCCGTCGTGATTCCGCGCGATATCTATGTGACCTGGAAAAGCAAGGACCTCAGCGGGTCCCCGGCGTGGATGCAGCGTTATCTGGCGGGATGGCAGTCGATGAATCCAGGCTACAACTTTCACCTGTGCGACGATGCCGATTGCGAGGCGCTGTTTCATGAGGTGCGCGACGAGGTTCAGGCGGAGCTTGGGATCGATGTGCTGGACCTCTATCGACGCCTCGAGAAGCAGGTGGAGAAGACGGACCTTTGGCGCTACCTGGTGATTTACATGAAGGGCGGGCTTTACACCGATGCGGACACGGCCTGCCTGGTGCCTTGTGAAACGTGGATCCTGCCGACGGATCGCGCGATTGTGGGGTTCGAGCGCTTCAAGTGCGAGCATCCGACGCAGTACTGCCAGTGGACCTTCGCCGCGGAGCCGAGGCATCCTTTTCTCGGGCTGGTGCTGCGGCGGGTGGCGGAGTCGATCAAGTCGGTGCGGGGCGATGACCGGATGGCGACGCTTTCGCGCACCGGGCCGATTGTTTTCACGAATGCGCTGATCGAATTCGTGGAGGCCGGGGGGCATCGCTTCAAGGAGGTGATGAACCAGGACCGGGTGGTCTCGGACGGGCTGCATCTGCGGCCGAAGATCGCGTTTTCCGGGGGGCTGGTGTATCACCGTTTCGCCGGGACATGGAAGCACTGGTGGCACCGTCCTGGCTGGTTCTGGCGGTTGAGAAACGCGGGCCGCGACACGCCGAAGAAGGGCTGAGTGGGGCGCGGTAGGTTTGGTCACTGCGGGTAGTCGATGCCACCCCAGCCGACCTTGGTGGTTTTCCTGGCATCCCACAGCACGGCGAGTCCGGTGAGGATGGCGGCGGGTTCGTAGATCAGGGCGAAAGGCAGCAGGTCGGCGCGTCGGCTGCGGATCAGCCAAACTGCGACAAAGGCCGCGCCGGTGAGGTGGCGGGCGAGGAAGGCGAGGCCGAGGAGCAGTGGGGAAAATGGCATGGCGAGGAGCAGCCCCAGCCAGAGAAGCATCCAGAGACCGAGGGTGATCGACAGCCCGGAGACCCCGCCGGAGCCGATGCGATGGGCGCGGCGGATGAATTCCCCGGCGCTGCCGCAGGCCCGCACGGCCACGGCTGGATGACCCTGGAAGGCGAGGCGGGCCCCGTGCCGATGCAGGGCGCGGGCGAAGGAAAGGTCCTCGGTGAGGGCGAAGCCGATGGCCTCGAAGCCGCCGACCTTTTCATACCACTCGCGGCGGAAGGCGCAGTTGTTGAAAATGAGGCCGGAAGCAAGGCCGCAGGCGTTCAGCAGCGAGC
>JAIXVN010000238.1 GCA_027483005.1 Verrucomicrobiaceae bacterium | reverse complement strand
CCGGCTGGGTCTGGGCCGTCGATAAGGATGGCCGGAATGGTTACCTGCCCGAGGAAATCCTGGAGCCGCTCGGCGAGGGACGTTTCGCCACCATGGTCGCATTCGATCCCACCGTCCTGACCATCAAGCGCGGCGATCGCCTGGAATCCCTCAAGCAGATCCACGGCTGGCACTGGTGCCGCAACACCGCGAACCAGGAAGGCTGGGTCGCCGGCTATCTGCTCAAGCCGACAGAGGCCTGAAGTTCCAAGTTCCAAAAGCCAAGTTCCAAAGAAGACGGGCGCTCTGAGGCTTTCACAACGCCTCCTTCTCCCTTGGCCCTTGGAACTTGGCCCTTGGAACTTTTCCCCATTGGAACTTGGCAATTGGAACTTGGAACTTCAAAACACCCGCCCCTTTCCCGCATGGCCATCATCGTCCAAAAATACGGCGGCACCTCCGTCGGAACGCTCGACCGGATCCGCAACGTCGCGGCCCGCATCAAACGCACCCGCGATGAGGGAAATCAGGTGATCGCCGTGGTCTCCGCGATGTCCGGAGTCACCGACGGGCTGCTCAAGATGGCCCGCGAGATTTCCGAGAACCCGACCGAACGCGAGCTCGATGTCCTCGTTTCCACCGGCGAGCAGCAGTCGATCGCCCTCGTCGCCCTCGCCCTCCAGGAAATGGGCGTCGATGCCGTCTCGGTCACCGGCCGACAGGCGGGCATCCTCACCACTGGCTCCCACACCCGCGGCCGCATCCTGAACATCGATCCCTCGCTGATGCAGGCCTTCCTCGATCAGGGAAAAACCCTCGTCGTGGCCGGCTTCCAGGGCATCACCCCGGATGGGATGATCCACACCCTCGGCCGTGGAGGCTCCGACCTCACCGCCATTGCCGTCGCCGCCGCGCTGAAGGCCGATGTCTGCCAGATCCTCACCGACGTCGACGGTGTTTACACCTGCGATCCCCGCATTGTGAAAAACGCCCGCAAGCTGCCCGAAATCTCCTACGACGAGATGCTCGAAATGGCCTCCTCCGGCTCGAAGGTCATGCAGTCCCGCTCGGTCGAGTTCGCCAAGAAATTCGGCGTCATCTTCGAAGTCCGCTCCTCCCTCAACGATAACCCCGGCACCCTTGTGCTAGAAGAACACACCAGCATGGAAAACGTCGTCATCCGCGGCGTTTCCATCGAACGCTCCCAGGCCCGCGTCACCATCACCGGCATCCCGGATGCTCCCGGCATGTCCGGCCGCATCCTCGGCGCGCTCGGTGATGCCGAGATCAACCTCGACATGATCGTCTCGAACATCGCGCACGACGGCTTCGCCCGCCACTCGTTCACGATGCACTCGTCCGATCTCGCCAAGGCCCAGGCCGCCCTCAAGCCGGTCATCACCGAGCTGTCCTCGAACGCCAGGATCGAGACCGACGTCGGCATTGCCAAACTCTCCGCCGTCGGCATCGGCATGCGCTCCCACTCCGGAGTCGCCGCCACCATGTTCAAGGCCCTCGGCGAGGTCGGCATCAACATCGGCATGATCTCCACCTCGGAAATCAAGATCGCGGTGACCGTCGATGAGACCCGGATCGAGGACGCCGCCCGCGCCGTCCACGATGCCTTCCAGCTCGACAAGCAGCCGATCTGAGCCCCTGCGAATTTCCCGCTCGCCATCCCCCGGAAAATCCGATTGGCTCAGGCGTTCAATTGTTAACGACATGAAAAAACTACTCTTCCTCCTCGGATGCGTCGCCCTTCCTTCCCTCTCCCTCGCGAAGGACAAGGAAGCCAAGCCTGAACTCCCGAACGCCACCCTCGCCGACGTCCAGTTCACGGAAGTCGTGAACGGCGTGGCCTTCGACAAGGCCGCCCTCACCGGCAAGGTCGTCGTCGTCGAAGAATGGGGCGTCAAATGCGGCCCCTGCATCGCCAGCCTCCCGGAATTGGCCAAGATGGCGAAGTCCGGCGAAAAGAAGGGCCTCGTGGTCGTCGGACTCGAGCGCCAGAACAGCTCCAAGGAAGAGATCCTCAAGGTCCTCAAGACCGCCAAGGTCGAGTATCCGGTGATGTCCGGCGGATCCGCTCCCGGCAACACCGGCGGCATCCCACACGCCTGCGTCTTCGATGCCACCGGCAAGCTGATCTTCAGCGGCAGCCCGGCCGATGCCGATTTTGAAAAGTCCGTGAAGAAGGCTCTCCGCGAGGTCAAAGCCGAGCCCAAGGCCTGAGGCTTTCGGGAATCTCTTCTCCCTCAATCGCCGCACCGGATTCACCGGTGCGGCGTTTTTCGTTTCCGCTGAAACAGGTTCTCCTCATTCAGCGTCCTTTCGACAGGATGCCTCCCATGCACTTGAAAGCGAAAAAGCCTGCGGTGGTGCGCTTGTTGGGCCTGTTGCTTCCGCTGGCCGGTCAGGCTGCAGAGCGTCCGAATGTCCTGTTCATCGCCGTTGATGATCTTCGGCCCTGGCTCGGCTGATACGATGACTCACTGAAGGCCTCGCCGGACATCGACCGCCTCGCGGCCACCGGTCGCACGGTCACCCGGCATTTCGCCCAGGTGCCGACCTGTGGCGTTTCCCGTTGTGCGCTGATGTTCGGGCGCTACCCCGGATGCTTTCCCGCCGATCCCGACAATGGAGCCTCCCTGAAGACGGTGGCGAAACAGCAGCTGCTCTCCATGCCGGTCCTGTTTCGGAAACATGGCGATCAGACGATCGCGGTGGGAAAGGTGACGCACTTTCCCGGAAACCACTCGGGCAAGGAATGGGCGGACGGCCCGGAGGAGCTGCCTGATGCCTGGGACGTGTCGTCCATGCCTTCTGGCCCCTGGAAAACGCCGGAGTCCGCCATGCATCGTTATGCCGGTGGGATCAGTCGGGCTGCGAGCAAGGGCAGACTTGTCACCGAGTCGGTGGCCGGGGGATGACAAGACCTACCCCGATGGCTGGATTGCCGAGGAAGCCATCGCCCGCCTGAAGGACGCGGCGTCCGCAGAAAAGCCGTTCTACCTCGCCGTCGGCTTCACCAAGCCGCATCTGCCCTTCGCCGCTCCGCGCCCCTACTTCGAGGAAATGGCGAAGGCCAAGCCACCACTCCCGGCCGCCACCGCGAAGCCGACCTTTCCAACCAACTGGCACAACCGTGGAGAGTTCCGTGGATGTGGTCAGACCGAGGGTGATGCGTTCGCCACACCGGCCGCTGCCGCCGATTCCAAAATCGTCAACGCCCTGCGCAAGCGCCTCGAAGCCGCCACTCGAGGGTGAAGCTGGGCTTGGAATCCCTGACCGCCCGCGCCGAGCACCCGGAGTGGACGACGAAAGCCCGATCATCGACTCGCAGAGCTTCGTCTGTTTCATGGGCCAGGCGCTTTCACGCCTCTCCAGGCTTCACTCTTGATTGCCCCAAGATTCCCGAAGGCTGAATCCCTGCTTTGTCAGAAAGGTCTCGTTGCTTGATGGAGGCCTCAGGAGGCTTGATGGCTTCAAATTCAATGGCCCCTGCCGAGGGGAACGGCCGAGGGGAGAGGTGAGGCACTGCGCGCACGCGGCGAGGATTTTTGGACTCCGGGTGGCGGTTCGACCCTCCCGGGGCCGCCTTCGGCCCCTGAAAGTCGAAAAATCTTTTTGAAATCCTGCAACAATTTTTGCGTCCCTGACGCAATGCCCGGATCGCCGCAAATCCCCACAGAATGGTGGATTTTACCGCAAATCGGCCATGGCGTTGGGTTTGCTGGCGCGCGATCCCATCCCTAACGGTTGGATTTTCAGGTTGCCTCCCCGCGAGCTGCTCCCCTTAATGCCGAAGTCTCGCCTTGGAGATGTTCGCCCCGTCACCCTGATCCCTACCCCGAACGCATGCGCCGACAATTCCTCTTTCTGGCTGCCCTGGCCACTCTAGCCTCGCTCTTTTCGAGCTGCTCTTCCTCGCTCAACGTTCTTCCCAAGAGCTCGATCGGAAAATTCTCCTCTTCCTCCTCGTCCCGCTGGTCCTTCACCAGTTCGACGGAAAGCTTCCCGACCGCCGAGCCGTCTGCCTCTGTCACCGCCGCTGCGGCCTCGCATCGCAAGGACAAGCACGGCATGCCGGTTTACGCATTCAGTGAGCGCTCCCGTCTGGTCCGCACCACCGCCTACTGCTGCAAGGAAAGCGATCATCTCATCTACGGCAGCAAGAACGCCACCGGCACCGAGCTGCGCTACAGCAACCGCGTCCGCAGTGCCGCCGCCGACTGGTCCTTCTATCCAGTTGGCACCGTCTTCCGCATCAAGGGACTGCCCTACCTCTACGTGGTGGATGACTACGGCTCCGCCCTCACCGGCACCGGCACGATCGACATTTACAACCCGGACCACGCCACGATGAACCTCTGGGGAACCCGCAAGGTGGAAGCCACGGTCGTCCAGTGGGGCTCCTTCACCCGCAGTGCCGAGCTTCTGAGCAAGCGCACCAGCTACGGTCACTGCCGCGACATGTTGGCCAACATCGTCCGCCAGCGCCCGGATCTCGTATCCGTGGCCAAGCGCTGATCGGGCTTCTGTTTTTCAAAGCCGCGCCTCCTCATGGAGTCGCGGCTTTTTCATGCCCCGAAACCATCGCGGATCGCAGCCCCAATCGCGTTCACCGCGAACTCAAGCTCGTCATTGGAAACGCAGAGCGGCGGCATGAGCACGACCGTGTCGAGTATCGGTCTCGTCAGCAGGCCGTGTTTCCTGGCGGCAAGGCAGATTTCCTCGCCGATCCGCTCCGCTGCGGGAAACTTCGAGCCGTCCGGGCGTCGCAGCTCGATGCCGGCGACGAGGCCGCATTGGCGGACCTCGTGCACCTCCGGATGGTGCGCCGACAGGTCGGAAAGCAGCTCCGTCATCCGCTCGATCTTCGGTTGGAGCGCCTCAAGCGTCCGCTCATGTTCAAAAACCTCCAGACTCGCCAGGGCCGCCGCGCAGCCGAGGGGATTCGCGGTGTAACTGTGTCCGTAGTAGAACGCCTGATCCGCCCCACCGAGAAAGGCATCGTAGATTCGACCCGTGGTGAGCGTGGCCGCCATCGGCAGGTAGCCGCCTGTCAGGCCTTTCGCGAGGCAGAGGAAATCAGGGATCACGTCCTCCTGCTGGCAGGCGAACATCGTGCCGGTGCGACCGAATCCGGTCATGACCTCGTCGAGGATCAGGTGGACAGCATTCGCATCGCACCAGCGCCTCAGGGCGGCGAGCATGCCGCGTGGCCAGGGTCGCATTTCGTTCACGCCCTGGACCAACGGCTCGATGATGACGGCGGCGACTTCCGAGATCGTCGCCGGGGAAAGCCTTTCAAGCTCCTCGATCGATCCAACGTGGCTGACCTCCAGCCCGTAGCGACCGATCGTGGCGGTGAACCTTCCCACTCCGCCCAGCGAGGCCGCGCCAAGGGTGTCGCCGTGGTAGCCATTCTCGAAGGCGATGAAGCGCGTGCGGTTATCCCGGCGGTTGAGCCGGTATTGCAGGGCCATCCGCACCGCGCATTCGATTGCGGTCGAGCCGTCGTCCGAGAAGAACACGCGTTCCAGGGTGCCTTCAGGAAAGAACCCACAAAGCCGCTCGGCCAGCTCCGAGGCGCGGGGATGGGCAAAGCCGAGATAGGAGGTGTGGGCCACCTGGTCGAGCTGCGCCCGGATGGCGGCGTCGAGCGTCGGATGATGGTGGCCATGGACATTGGTCCAGATCGACGAGTTGCCATCGAGGTAGCGGTTTCCTTCCGAGTCCCAGAGCCAGACGCCTTCGCCCCGGACGATCACCAGCGGGTCTTTCCGACACCACTCCGCCTGCCGCGTGAACGGATGCCAGCAGTGGCTCCGGTCGGCCTCGATCCATCGGCGGCTGTCATCGCGCATGGCGGCAGCATGACCGGGAGCGCGCGTCCTGAACAAGTCCGGCGGAAAACTTTCGGGCAGGCGGAAACTTCGGGCACCGGGCGGAGTTCAATGCACACCATGAAGACACGATCCATTCTCAGCCTTGCCCTCACCCTGGTCCTTTGCTCTGGAGCCGCCGAAGCGAAGGGCAAAAAGGAGCACAAGTCCCGCGATGCCAACCAGGATGGGCTGGTCTCCGCCGATGAGTTTCTGGCCAACCGCAAGCATCCGGACAAGGCCAAGGCCGTGTTCGAAAAGGCGGATGCCAACAAGGACGGCCAGCTCGACAAGCCGGAGCGCAAGACCCTCAAGAAGCACGGCAAGAAGCATGCCGGGAAAAAGGGTGAAGCCCGCGCCAAGCAGAAGGGCGGCAAGAAGAAGCAGAAGACCAACGGCTGATCCCGGGGATCTGCCGTTGCCTCCATCATTGGATCCTTCGGCGGATCACACCTCGATCTTCCACGGTCCACGCATTGGCTGATCGATCAGCGCGTTGGCGGCGGGGTCGTCGAACCTGAGGGTCTTCGGGTCGAACTTGAGGCTCTTGTTGAGACGGTGCGCGGTGACGCCCATGTTGACCATCGTGCAGGACCAGAAGCCGTTCTGCTCGTTGAGCGCGAACTTTTTCCGGCTGCGGACGCTTTCGTGGAAATCGGTGATCTGTTCGGGTGGGTCGGGCAGGGCGGCAAGCTTCTTGTCGAGGTCCGGGATGTCGGACTTGAAGTCCTTGAAGATCTTGCCCTTCGGTCCGCTGATGTAGGCGGCGTCCTTGTCCTTGTTGGCGCCGTCGAGGATGATCTTGCAACCGTCGGCGTAGGTGAACTCGATGCGACGCCAGGTGCCGATGGCGTCCGCGTCCTGCGGATCGGCGTCGATTTCCACCGAGATCGGGGCGGTGTCGTCCTTGCCGAGGATGTACTGCGCGGGGTCGAGGTAGTGCTGGCCCATGTCGCCGAGGCCGCCGCCGTCATAGTCCCAGTAGCCGCGGAACGAGGCGTGGGTGCGATGGGCGCTGTAGGGCTTCAGGGGTGCAGGTCCGAGCCAGAAGTCGTAGTCGAAGCCCTCCGGCACCGGCTGCACGGGGAGGTTGGTTTTCCCGACCCAGGTGCCGAGTTTCCAATCGAATCCGGTGACGCCTGAAACCGTGATGGTCAACGGCCAGCCCAACAGATCGTTCATCGCGGCCTTCTTGAGCTGCTTCACCGGCACTCCCATGCCGTAGAAGTTGTCCTTGAAGCGGAACCAGGTGTTGAGGCGGAAGACGCGCTTGTGTTTCTCGACCGCCTTCACCATCGCGACGCCCTCACCGATCGTGCGGCTCATCGGCTTTTCACACCACACATCCTTGCCGGCCTTTGCGGCCTCGATGGAGATCAAGGCATGCCAGTGCGGCGGCGTGGCGACGTGGATGATGTCGATGTCTTCGCGCTTCAGCACCTCGCGGAAATCGTGATAGCCCTTCACGCCCTTCGCCTCGCCGCCGACCTGGTCCATGCGGTTCTTGAGGTGCCGGGCATCGACGTCGCAGAGCGCCAGCAGTTTTCCCGGCATCCCGAGATGCGAGGCGGAGATTCCGCCGCAGCCGATGATCGCGCGGGTGAGTTCATTGGACGGCGCGGTCTGGCCACCCAGCCCAAGCACGCGGCTGGGAACGATCTGGATGGTCGCGAGGGCGGCGAGGGATTTCAGGGTCTGGCGGCGGGTGAGCATGGAGGGGGAGAGTTAGAGGTTATTGGTTACTAGTTAATAGTTATTGGAACTTGGAACTTGGAACTTGGAACTTCACTCGTCCGCAGTCTTGTCCCAGAAGAAGAGAAAGAAGATCACGGCGATGGCACCGGCCATGCCGGCGGGGAGGAGCCAGAAAGAATTCCATTGGCTTGAGGCGGTTTGGAGGACGCTGGGATTCACTTCTGGGAGGCCGACCGAGAACATTTGTCCGAGTTGCTGCCCGAAGCTGAGAGTTTGCGGAGACGTGGCTTCCTTGATGGCGGTGGCAAGTGCGCCATGTCCTCCGACCTGGGCGGTCATTTTCGAATCGGCGATGTGGTAGCCGAAATACATGCCGATGCCCTGGGTGAAGAAGACGAGCCTCGCCTGGACCTGATTGCGAACGGTGACCGGTGCGGCCTTGTCGGCGTAGATGAAGCCGGTGACGAAAAAGAAGTCGTAGCAGATGCCATGGAGCATGATGGAAAGGAAGAGCATCCACACCACCTGATCCGGCGCGCCGAGGGCGAAGAGCACGTAGCGCAGCACCCAGGCAAGCATCCCTAACAGAATCATCCATTTCACGCCGAGCTTCCGGAAAAAGGCGGGGATCAGCAGCATGAAGATGATTTCCGACATCTGGCCGACCGCCATTGACGAGGCAGGCTGGCGGAAGCCCATGTCGGAGAGGAAAATGGAGGTGGT
>JAIXVN010000407.1 GCA_027483005.1 Verrucomicrobiaceae bacterium | reverse complement strand
CTCGATCTCGCCCTGGAAATGGAGATCATCCAGAAGCGCGGCTCGTGGTTCGCCTACAATGGCACCCAGCTCGCCCAGGGTCGCGATGCCGCCAAGGACGCGCTCAAGGCCGACGAGGCACTCTATGCCGACATCGAGACCAAGGTCCGCGAGCGCCTCGAGGCCGGGAAGAAGTAAGATTTGTTCAGTGTTCGTGTTCTGATGTGGAGCGGGGCAGTCCTTGGGGCTTGCCCCGCTTTTGCGTGGTGAGGCATTGCCTGATGCCAGCGGTCACGGCAGGTTCTGCGGCAACGGGGTAATTTGCACCCCCGGTTGATCCTCCTTGGACAAACCAGAAAAAGGGTCATTTTCAGGCCTTCCCTGACTTGAGACTGCCCCTGTGGCGCATGCCCGTTTTCCTCCATGTGGATTGTCCTCTTCGCCCTCCGCTACAAGTACACCATTGGGGTTTTCGCGATCCTGATCCTGCTTTTCGGCGTGCTGTCGTCGCGGCGCATGTCCACCGACATCCTGCCCCGGGTGGACAGCCCGGAGATCACCGTGGTCTGGAACTACCCCGGCCTCAACGCGGCCGAAATGGCGGCCAAGATCACCTCGTTTTCGGAAATCGCGACGCTCAACAACGTCGATGACCTGCTGGAGGCCCGATCAGAAACCTCCAACGGCGTGGCACTGATCAAGCTGAAGTTCCAGCCCTATGCCGATGTGAACACGGCACTCTCGCAGGTGACGGGAGTTTCCCAGACCATTCTGCGCCGCATGCCCAGCGGCACCACGCCGCCGCTGATCATCCGCACCAGCCCGTCGAGTGTGCCGATCGTCCAGTTGGTGATGTCGTCCGACTCGATGACCGGTGGCCAGCTCTTCGACTTCGCCCGCATCAACCTCCGCGCCCAGATCCAGAGCATCCCCGGCCTGCGCCTGTCCCTGCCCTACGGCGGCGCGGCGCGGCAGGTGATGATCGATGTCGATCCCGATGCCCTGAACGCCTTCGGCCTTTCCGCAGCCGATGTCAGCCGCGCGGTGAGCACCCAGAATCTCACGCTGCCCTCCGGTGTGCTGCGCGAGGGAGGACGCGAACTTCCGATCTCGATGAACGCCAGTCCGGAAACGGTGCAGGCCTTCCTTGATCTCCCACTCCGCACCGTGGACGGGAAAATGATCCTGCTGCGCGATGTCGCGAATGTCCGCGACGGCGAAGCGGTCTCCACCAACGTTGCACGGCTCAACGGTCAGAATGCGGTCATCGTGTCGGTCCTGAAACTGGGTTCGGCCTCCACGGTGGAAGTCGTCGATGGCATCCTGAAAAAGATGCCCGAAATCCGCGCCACGGCTCCGCCGGGGATGACGATCGAGCCGATCTTCGATCAATCCACCTTCGTGCGCTCCGCCGTCGATGGCGTGTTGAAGGAGATCCTCCTCGTCGGCGGGCTGGTGGCACTGGTCGTGCTGCTTTTCCTCGGCTCCTGGCGCTCGACGCTGATCGTGCTCGTCTCGATCCCGCTGGCGTTGCTGTGTTCGATCATCGGCCTCTATCTGATCGGTGCCACCTTCAACCTGATGACCCTCGGTGGCCTTTCGCTGGCGATCGGCATCCTGGTGGACAACGCGCTGGTCGAGATCGAAAACATCAAACGCCAGATCAGCCTGGGCAAGCCGGTGAAGCAGGCGATCCTCGATGGTGCCCGTCAGGTGGCCTTTCCCGAGTTCGTCTCCACGCTCAGCATCTGCATCGTGTTCCTGCCGATCTTCCTGCTCAGCGGCACGGCCTCGTATGTGTTCCGCCCGCTGGCGCTGGCGGTGGTGTTCGCCATGCTGGCGAGCTACGTCTTGTCTCGTACTTTGGTGCCGACGCTGGCGGCCATGATGCTGCCGGCGGAAGTCCGGGATGAGGCCGGACGTGAAAGACGGAAAGGCTTCGGACTTTACCGGTTGCACCACGGAATCGAGGCAGCGGTGGATCGTCTGGCTGTCGTCCAGGGCGGAATTGTGGCCTGGGTGCTGCGTCGTCGCATCCTTGTCGCGCTGCCTTTGCTGCTGGCCGTCGGGCTCGGGGTACTGGCTGCCAGCCGGGCGGGAAGGGAGTTCTTTCCACGGACGGATGCAGGCCTGATGCGCTTCTTCGTCCGCGTTCCGAGCGGCGCGCGCATCGAAGAGACGGCGAAGGTCATGGCCGACATCCAGCGGGAAATGCGGGCGATCATTCCGAAGAACGAGCTGCTTTTCGTGGTGGAGAACATCGGGGCTCCGGCCTCCGTGAACCTCGCCTGGGTGGAGAGCACCTCGATCGGACCCGCCGACGGCGAGATCCTGGTGCAGTTGGCGGAGGGCCACCGGCCGACCGATGACTACATGGCCAAGGTCCGTCTCATGCTCGCGGAGAAGTTTCCGACCGTGCAGTTCTTCTTCAGGCCTGCCGATGCCACCAGCCAGACGCTGGCTTCAGGAGCGCCGACGACCTTCGAGCTTCGCTTCATGGGCAGGGATGTGCCGGGCAATCTCGCGCTGGCGAGGGAACTCAAGGAACGCTTTTCAAAAGTGACCGGGGTGGTCGATGTGACACTCCGCGAGGTGCTCGACCAACCGGGGTATGTCATCCGGGTGGATCGCGCGCGGGCCGCCTATCTCGGCATTTCCCAGCAGGACGCCTCCACCGCCTTGCTGGCCGCGCTTGGCAGTGGTGGCACCGTGGCTCCGAACTTCTGGGCGGATCCTGCGAATGGTTCCTCCTACGACGTTCAGATCCAGGCCCCGCCCTCGGACCTGACCTCCGCTGAACAGCTGCTCAATTTACCCGTCCGCCCGTCGGCCGGTGGCGAGCCGGTGCTGCTGCGGACCTTCGCCTCGATCCTCG
>JAIXVN010000032.1 GCA_027483005.1 Verrucomicrobiaceae bacterium | reverse complement strand
CCGCAAGGCTCTCGATGAAAAGGTGGAGCATAGCCTCCGCGTTGTGGCGCTCTGGGACGATGTGAAGGATCGCCTCAAGACAAGCGCCTTCGGCCTCTCAGGCGGCCAGCAGCAGCGCCTTTGCATCGCCCGCACCATCGCGGTGAAGCCGGACATCATCCTGCTTGATGAGCCCTGCTCGGCCCTCGATCCGCTTTCGACCCTCAAGGTCGAGGAGCTGTTGCTGGAGCTGAGGAACGATTACACCATCATCATCGTCACCCACAATCTCGCCCAGGCCAGCCGCTGCTCGGACCAGACCGCCTTCTTCTATCTCGGCGAGTTGATCGAATACGGCAACACCAGCCAGATGTTCCAGGCCCCGCGTAAAAGGCGGACGGAGGACTACATCACGGGGGCGTTTGGTTGATCGCAAGTCGCCTGCATGAGGGAGAACGTGCAGGGGAGACGGATTTCAACCACGGATCAAGAGGATGGGCACGGATAAGAGAGACAGAACAGAATTGGTTGGACTCCGTTTTCCGGGAATGACCTTCCAATTGGTCTTTTCAAACAGATCGTAAATCTTCATCCGTGTCATTCCTCTTCATCCGTGGTGAATCCATCTGAGGTTCCCCTCGTGTCAGGACCCTGCGGTTGATCGGGAACGATCTTCCTTGCGGCGGCGTGGCGTCCGCTTCAGATGAACGCGATGAAGCGTTTGGGTTTTTCCGTTTGGCTGGTGGCGGTGCTGTCGATGACTGCGTTGAAAGGCGAGGGCATCGATTCCCTCATCGCCGAATGCCGCGCCGACGAGACCGACCTGTTTGCCATCCGCGATGTGCCTGGCTCGCTTGCGGATCTCACGCGCAAGGATCAGTTGTTCGAGCAATGGCTGAAGCGGCTCGATGAACTGAAGTTTGACAGCCTGACTCCGGCCGCGCGGATCGATTGGCACCTTCTGCACTCCCATCTGATCGAGTCGAGGCAGAGTCTGGCACTCCAGAAGTCCAGGTGCGCGGAAATGGAGCCGCTGATCGGCTTTTTCGGCCCCGTGCGGGAGCTTCTCGGCGATCGCTCGGCGAAGCAGAACCTCGATCCGGAAAAGTCGGCCGGGATTCTGGCCCAGGCCGCCGAGGACCTGAAGGCATTGAGGAAGAAGCTCGATCCCGAGCACCCCACGCTCCCGAAGGTGAGCCCGGTCCTGGCTGTTAGAACCGCCCGGGTGCTGGAGCAACTCGCTGGAAAACTCGAACCATGGTTTTCCTACTACGATGGCTTCGAGCCGGAGTTTGGTTGGTGGATGCGCCAGCCCGAGGGCGAGCTCAAGAAGGAACTCGAAACCACGGCGGCCTTTTTCCGCAAGGATCTCGCGGGCTTGAAAGGGGAGCCCGGAGACCCCTTGATCGGCGATCCGATCGGCAGGCAGTCGCTGTCCGACCAACTCGCGGCAGAAATGATCGCTTCACCCGCCGACGAGTTGCTTGCCGTCGCCAACAAGGAATTCGCCTGGTGCGAGGCCGAGATGGAGAAGGCCGCCGCCGCGATGGGTTGCAAGGATCGGAAGGAAGCCCTCGCCAGGATCAAGTCCCAGCACGCCGCGCCTGGCGGGCAGGGGAAGATCGCCCAGGCGGAGGCGGAGAAGTCGATTCGTTTTCTGAAGGACAGGGACCTCGTCACGATCCCGAAACTGGCCGAGGAAACCTGGGGGATTTCGATGGTCGGTGTGGAGCAGCAGAAGACCCTGCCCTACGCCGCCTACAGTAGGCCGAACATCCAGGTCGCCTATGCCAATGAATCCATGTCCCACGAGGACAAGCTGATGAGCATGCGCGGCAACAACGCGGCTTTCCTGCACATCGTCACGCCGCACGAACTGATCCCCGGTCACCATCTGCAAGGCTTCATGGCCAGCCGCTACTCCACCCAGCGGCAGATGTTTGGCACGCCGTTCCTCGTCGAGGGCTGGGCGTTGCATTGGGAGATGCTGCTCTGGGATCTCGGCTACGCGGCCACCCCCGAGGAGAAGGTCGGCGCCCTGTTCTGGCGCATGCACCGTTGCGCGCGCGTGATCGTCAGCCTGAAGTTCCACCTCGGGGAAATGACCCCGAACGAGATGATTGATTTCCTCGTCGATCGAGTCGGCCATGAACGCGCCGGGGCCACCTCCGAGGTCCGGCGTTACATTGGTGACAGCTACGGTCCGCTCTATCAGGCCGCCTACATGACCGGCGGGCTCCAACTCCGCTCTCTGTTCCGCGAGCTCACCGGTCCGGGAAAACTCAGCCCGCGCGAGTTTCATGACCGCATCCTCCGGGAAGGCCCGATTCCGATCGAGATGATCCGCGCCGCGCTCATGGGCGAGAAGCTGCCGAAGGATTGGAAGCCGGCCTGGAAGTTCGCAGATTGAGAACTGGCGACAGTCCCGTCGCCACAACTCCATCCGCCCCGCCACCCGGGAAACATGAGTCGTCGTGCTTTTCGACAAGCGTGATCCCCAAGAGCTTTCTCGGCCCGCTGGACCAGCCGGTTTCCGCATGAAGCCTGGGGCGGCGGAGATTTCCCCGCAGATGGTATGCAAGTTGCGGAGTGGGCGGCGTTCCTGAAATGACCGCGCCGACCCGCAATCTCGTCTATGGCCTGGCTTTCATGGCCTTGATCATGGCCGTGGGCATCGTCGGCTACCGCCTGGCGGGCTGGGATTGGTCGGACTCGATCTACATGGTGGTGATCTCGATCTTCACCGTCGGCTACGGCGAGGTCCGGCCGATCCAGGAGGAGGGCCTGCGGGGCTTCACCATGGGGCTCATCGCCCTCGGTTGTTTCAGCGTGATTTTTGTCAGCGGTGCGTTCGTCCAGGTTCTTCTGGAAGGGCAGATCCGCCGAGCCCTGGGAGACCGACGCATGAGTGCCGAATTGAAGAAACTGAACCAACACGCCATCATCTGTGGCTACGGACGCATCGGCCGGATGGTCGCCGCCGATTTGAAGGCCGGGCAACGGCCCTTCATCATCATCGACAAGGATCCAAAGCGCCTGGAGTCCGCCCGCGAGTCCGGCTACCTGACTTTGGAAGGGGAGGCGACCGAGGAGTCCGTCCTGATCGAGGCCGGTGTCATCCGTGCCGCCGTGCTCGCGACCGTGCTGCCCTCGGACGCCAGCAATGTCTTCATCACCCTCAGCGCCCGCGACCTGAATGCCGACCTCACGATCATCGCGCGTGGTGAAGATCCCTCGACGGAAAGAAAGCTCCTCCAGGCCGGTGCCAACCGCGTCGTCCTGCCCGCCCACATCGGAGCGGAGCGCATCAGCCATCTGATCCTGTTTCCAGAGGCCTCCGAGCTCATCAATGACTCCGAGAAGTCCCTCAATCTTCAGGAAAAACTCAGCGATCTCGGGCTCGAGTTGGAGGAGGCCGTGATTCCGAGATACTCGCCCTTTGCCGGGAAAACCGTTGGAGAACTCGAAGGCCTGCATTCCGGTTCCGTCATCGTCGTGGCCCTGCATCGCCGAGGAGGTGGCACCGAGTTGAGACCCGGACGGGAGACGCTGCTGCAAGCCGGCGATGGCGTGGTCGCGGTCAGTCGCGGTTCGAATCTCGCCAAGCTCCTTGATCTGAGCGGAGCCTGACGCCGCTCATTTGCGCTCCAGGGACGGCATCGCATCCGCTACCGGAATCTCTCCGCGCAGAAGCCTTCCGCCAGTGCCTGTCAGCCTGAGATAGTGGTCACTCGGCAGGCCGTCATAGGTGAGAAATTTCACCCCTTCGCCCACCGGCACGTCGTTGGTGCATTTGAAAATCGCCGTGCCTTCATCGACCTCGTCAAACATCGCCACGTAGATCATCGACGCCCCGGCGCGCTTCGCCGCGACGAACTGCGACCACAGGAATTCGCCCTTCAGCCGTGGGATTTCATCGAGGGTCTTGTCCTGCATGTTGGCCCAACTGAAACCTGGGAACACCACTGGCAGGAAATCGATCTTCCGTTCCGCACACCACCCCACATCCGGCTGCCAGGTCTTTTCGCCGTGACGCTTCGCCTCGCTCGGATTCCGATATCGCCCGACCGTCCACGGGCTCAGCACATCCGCCAGCGCGAGGAGTTCATGCAGGGCCGGGTCTTTCACCGCATCGCGGTCCTGGCTGCGCCAACCGGTCGGCACGCCCAGCATCATCGCGCAGCCGTCGGTCTTCAGGAACTCCACCAGCTTGCGGCATTCCGCCAGGGTGTAAGCGCGATCGTCGTTGAAGCCGATGCCCCACACCGCGACCAGAGGCTTTCCTTCGTGGTGCAGATAAGCCCGGTCCTCGGTGACCTTCATGCGCGTCCGCAGCGCCTTCCAATCCTCGATCACCTTCTCGATCCCCCCTGCACCCAGCCCGCTGAGATCATACATCACCGCATAGGTGCGCCCGTGTTGGTTGGCTCCTTCCCGGGCGCTCGAAAGCACCGTGTTGCAGTGCCGCAGGCCGGGGACTCCTCCGAGGTCGGAGGGAAAGCGCTGCACGAAGGCCCCATCGATGCCGTAGTCCCTCATCCACTGGAAATGCCCTAGCACGGTTTCCTTCTTGAACGAGCTGAAGACCTCCGCCGGTCTCCCATCAGCCAGCTCGAAGCCGGTCTTGAAACGCTCCGCCGCGGTCAGTTCCGACAGATCCGGCCAAAGATCGATCCTCGCGGATCCGGGCGCGAAGCTGTCCTTGCGCTTCGACCAATGCACCCAGCCGCGCTCCGCACCGTCGTCCGGCGCGTTGAACCAGCCCTGGTAGCCGACCATCAGCTTTCCCGTCAGCGTGCTGGGATCCACGCCTTTGGCGACCGGACCCGTGTAAGGCCGGAGCGTTTCCGTGAGCACGTCCTCACGTGACGGTTCGGCAAGCGCAGACAGGCAGAGGAACGGGAGCAGGCTCAGCGAACGCATGATGTTGAATTCATGGATCGACTTCGAAACCTTGCAATTCTCAAACACCAGAGGGCCTCTTGCGTCTCTTGTTCACCCCCTTGGATTCGGCCGACTGTTTCTGGCCAGTAGGTAGCCGGTGCTTGGCCTTTTGCTCGGCAGCGGCGTGGGTCTTTGCCCGGGCAAAGAATTCAGTCAGATCGAATTCGAAATCCGCCGCCACGGCTGCTTTGGCGTCACGGACTTCCTGAACAATGGAGTCTTTCATGGCTGTGGTTTGCTGAGAAGCTCGGGTGTGCAAATGACCGGCATGTGAAGGTGATGGTAGGTGCATTGACTGCCAACATTCCCCATTCGCCGCGATGATAAAGGACAATTCCGGATCGTAAAGCCTCGTGCCTTCAATGGCCAAGCGGGCTCAGAACAATTCATCCATCGCCGTTTATCCGGACCTTCGCCAACTCCTTCAATCCGTGTTCATCCTCTTCATCCGCGGTCGAAGAACTCTTCCTCATCCGTTAGGGCATTTCGTCTCCGTCGAAGCTGTGACAAAATCCGGCCCGGATGCTGCTGATGGGTCCACCTCCCCATGATTCCTTACACTCCCTGGAACCTCCTCTCCTCCACTGTCGGCGTCGGCATCCTGACCGAGGGCTGGACCCTGGCCGAACCAGTGACCGAGCCAGATACCGCTCGCAGTTTCGTCGTCGAGGTCGTCTTCGACTCCGCCTTTTCCTCGCCCCCGGTGGTCCAGCTCGGCCTGAGCGGATTCGATCTCGATCAACGGGAAAGCGGTCGCATGTCCCTGAAAGCCGGAGCCATCACCCGCTTCGGCGTTCAAGCCATCATCAGCACCTGGTCCACCACGCGCGTCTATGCCGTCGAATTCAACTG
>JAIXVN010000104.1 GCA_027483005.1 Verrucomicrobiaceae bacterium | reverse complement strand
GTCGCTCGGTTACTACGACAGCTATCGTAGCGCTGTCCTCCCCGCGAACCTGCTCCAGGCCCAGCGCGACTTCTTCGGCGCCCACACCTACGAGCGGACCGACAAGCCACGCGGCGAAATGGTCCACACCGAGTGGCCGGAAGTCATCGGCTGAATGGAGCTGCGACATTCCTGTCGCATCTGCTTTCTTCAAAACGACCGCCGGGAAACCTGCGGTCGTTTTTCGTTCCTGGCAGTTAACCGTCAATCTTCTCCGTGATCGGCTTCCAGTCCTTATCCGTTGCCATCACGAAAAGGCACTTTCCGCCGCTCATCTCCTCCCATAGCCCTCCGATCTTGCGGTCATCTTTTGCGTCACCCCAGCCATTCTGACCCTTGTATTCCACCGCGAGGATTCTGCCGTCTTCCAGCTTGCAGATGAAGTCCGGGTAAAACCTGCCGTCCGCCTTTTGCAGGAAAAACGACATGCCATTCTTCCGCACCAGGTTCCTGACCCAGAACTTCACCTTCGGCTGCCGGTCCAGCCAACACGCGCAGGCAAACTCTTCCTTGGAGTCGAAGTCGCCCATCCGTGGGTAAAAGTGCTTCTCGAACTCGTAGGCTCCATACTTGCCTGCCGGATCGTATTGCCTGTCAGGTGAATAGGCATCCGGGTGGAACTCGAATTCGTATTCCGTCCCCACTCGCACCCGTTCCGTGTTTCCCTCGCCGAAGAGGAAACTCTGGCACTCCTTCGCCACCGCCCGCTTCCGCAGGTGATCCACTTGCGACGCGATGAGGTTCCGAAGCAGGAATTTCTGCCGGTTCACCCTGGCGAGATCCATGCCCTCCTTCTCCAGCAGCGAGGAAAGCCACGCGCTCACGAAAGCCCGCTTGCTCGCGTGGGTGATCGACTGATCGTGGATCTGGCGGCAGAACCAAGCGGCCAGCTTCGCTTCCGTCCAATGCTCCGGCACATAGGACAAGCTGAGGTCGCGCTGCAAGTCCCGCAGGAACCTCGTCGTCATGTGTCCCGTTTCGCCGACGTCGATCTCGCCCGCATCGCGGACTTTCAGCGCCAGCTTCAGTTCGCTGAGCACCTCGTCACTCGGCGAGGCCTCATAGAGCGGCAGGGACCAAGGGTAGTCCAGTGCCTCAGGCTCGTCGAAAAGACGGAGCTCTTGGTTGAGCATCACCTCCATCTGAGGCACGCGGAAATCCAGCCCCTTTTCGGAAGGCGTCTCGAAAATCTCTGCTGTCTTCAAGCTGTGGGCCACAGTTTGACGGATGATCTCCTTCGTCGCCTCCATCACCGCCACTGCTTGCAATTCCTCGCTCTCAGCCGGAGTGAGCGGTTGGTTGATCTGCAACTCGCCCTTCGACTTCGAAAACTTCACTTTCGCCTTCAGCCCCTTGGACACCTTGGAAACATTCAGGATCTCCGGCAGCTTCACGTCCACCGGGGAAAACTTGATGCGTCCCCTGCCGAGATCCAGCCTGCCCTGTTCCTTCTTCACAGCGGCCACGAAGTCCTTCGCATCCGCCGGATCGAAGCCCGCCGAAGCCACCAGCGTGTCGCGCAGCATGTTCGCGGTCTCTCCGAATTCGCGTGAAACCACATAGGCATAAGACTTGTTCAACGCAGCCGTCTCCCGCGCCTTCGCTTGCGGCTGCCTCAGGATGCGCCCAAGGAGCTGCTCCACGCTCTTCTCGTTCTTCAGCTCCGCCATGCTCACGAGGATGTAGGCGAAAGCGCAGTCCCAGCCCTCCGCCAACGCCTGCTGGGTGATGATGAACTTCACCGGGCATTTCTCGTCGAAGATCCCCTTTGGAAACTCCTTCTCCACCTGCTCCAGCCCGCGCTCGTCGCCGGTCGCGATGATGATCTCCTCTTCCGGGATGTTGTGATTCTTGATCAGCTCCCCCTTCACCCAATCCGCGTCCCGCGTCTCCTTGAGCTTCGAGCGCTTTTCCGATTGGATCAACACCAGCGGGCGGAGGTAGGGCGCGCCCTTTCGCTCTTCGGCCCGCGCCATCTCCGCCAGCTCGTCGCGCTTGTTGATGGCCTCGGCGAGGCACTTCTGATCGTCCGGCTCCGTCTCCAACAGGATCGGCAGCTTGATCATCTCCTCACGCTTCAGCTCCACGGCGGAAACGGAATGCAGCACGTTGCTCGGCACCTTCACGGTATCCGGCGTCGCTGTTAGTTCCATGATCCCTGAAGGGCGGAACTTCGCCAAGGTGCCGAAGGAAAGATCCGTCCGGCCGTTGTGCGCCTCATCCACGATGATAAACGGTCGCCTCAGCCGCAGCGCGTTCACCAGCGAGTAGGCCACACGGCCCTTGTCGGTGATTTTCTCCAGCCCTTCCGCCTGCTCTTCCGTCAGGTTACGGAAAAGATCCATCAAGGCTCCATTGTCCTCATACACCTTGCGGATGTCCTCGTCGCCCACGTTGAAGGACTGTGAGGTCGCCACGATCACCACCGTGCCGGATTCCAATGTCGAGCGGTTCAGGCTCTTTGCTTCCGAAAGATCCAGCACCGTTACCGGCCCTGCTTCCCGCAGTGCGGCATGATAGGGATGGTCTCGATCCTTAAGAGCGTTGATCGTCTGGGTGCGGATCGGCTTCGAGGGCACCAACCACAGGATCACGCTGTGCTCGGTCTGGAGCAGGGTGTTGTTCACCAGCGCCACGCTCTTCGCCGCCAGCCAGGTCTTGCCGCCACCTGTTGGAACACGCAGGCAGAAATACGGCATCTCCGAGGGGAACTCCCCTTTAAGCGGCGTGAAGTGACTCTTCTCGCCCCACAGTTCCTCCGTCGTCTTTTGAAAGGCCCAATCCGCGTCACCCAACTCCTGGCATCTGGTGAAGTACTTCTCCACACTCTCCAGGCAGCTCCTCTGATAGTCTTTGGCTTGGAAGGTTTTCATGAATATGGAGAAGGGGATTGCATCCCCTTAGCGGAGGATGAGGAACGGGCTTTGCCAGAGAAAGGGGATGCAATCCCCTTCTCCCTATTAGACCTCGATCGCATAAGGGGTTTGCTTAAAGATGATGTTCGCCCGTGCGAGTGCCGACGGGCCGATTCCCTTCACTGCTGCGGCATAGATCACTCGCAATCCGTCGTGCTCCGGCAGGCTGGCCAGAATCTCAGGCGTCAGGATGTTCCCTCCCGCCGGGCGTCTGTCTCCGAGGATGCCGTTGAAAAGCAGATAAACAGCGACTCCACCGTGCGTGCCGAGCAAGGGCGAATATGGAGAAGGGGATTGCATCCCCTTAGCGGAGGATGAGGAACGGGCATTGCCAGATAAAGGGGATGCAATCCCCTTCTCCATATAGCCCGTGCCCGTCTCCGCGAACCAGACAAAGTCCGCAAGCTGTGCGAAGGTCACATCGTCCCGGATATCGCCGAACTCGTTGAACAGCGGCTCCTCGCTCAGGCGGCAGAACTGGAAACCACTCCCCAGCCCCTCCACCGCCTCGCCCTTCGCGTTGGTGTAACCGCCCGCCACCCGCCGCACCCGCTCCGCCGTGATGTCCTGCGCGATCTTCTCCTCCATCTCTACCAGGATGAACTTCCGGTTGCCGCCGTCTTCGGCGTTCTGCTTCAAGACCGCGTGGCCCGTCGTCCCTGAGCCTGCGAAGGAATCGAGGATGATCGAGTCTTTGTCTGATGTTCGTGAAAGGATATACTGTAGTATTCCCAACGGCTTCACTGTATCGAACCCGTGTTCAATCCCAAGAATCGCATTGACTACATTTTTCCCTTGTTCAGCAGTTCCGCTCAATTCGGATTTGACGGAACACCAAAACGGCGATGTTTCATCTGATTCTTCGTGTTCATAATATTTCAGCATCGGCTCACCGGTTTGGAAAGTAATTCGATTTCTTGAGTAAAGATCTAGCACTACATCCTCTCCAGCCTGCCAGCGCTTAGTTGGGGGCGGAGTGTATCCATCAAGCGGAAATTGCATCGTTTCTCTTTTGTTCTCGCCTCGATTGGACTTCAGAATGGTCTGCAACCGATATTTTCCATCATGATCCACATGTGGATAACTCCGGTCCTTTCCAGAATGAATCAGCTTGAATGGCGGCGTACTTTTCCTTTGGAAACAAAGAACATACTCAGCATCATTCTGCGGGGCGACTTTTGCAGTTCCCGTATTGGATGGTTTAGCCCGGCTCTTCCAAACGATCGTCGCCACGAAATTCTGCTTTCCGAAAATCTCATCCATCAGCAGCCTCAGGCTCGCGACCTCATTGTCATCAATCGAAACAAAGATCGCCCCATCTTCTGCGAGGAACTGCTTCAGCAACACCATCCTCGGGTACATCATGCAGAGCCACTTGTCGTGGCGGGAGAGGTCCTCCGCCTCCTTGCCGACGACGGAGCCGAACCAGCGGTTGATTTCCGGGGAGTTGACGTTGTCGTTGTAAACCCAGCCCTCGTTGCCGGTGTTGTAGGGCGGATCGATGTAGATGCACTTCACCTTGCCCGCGTATCTGGGCAGTAGCGCCTTGAGTGCGTGGAGATTGTCCCCCTGCACGATGAGGTTTCCCGTTTCCGCGCCACCGCAGGAGAGTTTCTCATCCGGCTCCAGCAAGCGGAACGGTACCTCCTTGTGGTGTCGGATCACCGCGTTTTTCCCGATCCAGTCTAGTGTAGGCACGGCGCTCCTTGGGTTGGAGGTTGCACCACAAAACGGGGAAGCCACTCCGTGGCGGAGCGGGGCGAGGTCGCAGGGCAGAGTGCGACGACCAACGTGTGTCGGGCGGAAGGAGGCATGACGGTGCGTCCTTCCGGTGGACGGGGTGTTAGAAAGTCGAGCTAAGCCGACCGCAACGGCCTTTAGCCGCTCCCCGTGGGGGACGGCCTGGACATGCGCCGCCGCCACCCCGGCCTTTTGGGTCGGTTTGGCGGCAATGGTTGCGGTCATTGCCAACCGCTTAGCTTGAGGTTTCTAAGCCCCATCCGCCAAGGCGGACGCTGTGAGTCAATCCGCCCGTGCGGGGGGCGGCAAGGGCAAAGCTTGAAAAGGCGGATGGAGATGCGGGTTTGCTGTCTGCTCTCTTTTGAAGAGGGCTGTCCCGGATTTCAGTTGGCTAGTGTCAGGGTGCGAGTCGTCACATCCACCCAATCGAGCAGCTCTCGCACCTTCACATGCTCCTCATCGAGCGATCGACAAGTGCATTTCGAAGAACCCAGCCGTCGTTTTTCTTTTGATGGCTTGGCCTGCGACGGAACCCGGGCTATCAGTCAATTCATGAGATTCCCCGCGACCTGTGTTCTGGCGACCCTGCTGTTCGCGCTCCCATCGATGGGCCAGGTCGTCCCGGCCCATCCCACCAAGTTCGAAACCCGGGGCATCGGCGATGCGTCCACGGGCGGCGTCCAGGTGATCCCACCCGGCGGGACTGAGCCAAAGAAAGCCCGCTACATCACCCACATCGTCCTCTCGGTGTCGCGCCAATGGATGAGCACCGACGGCAAGCTGGTGGAAGGCAAGCTCATCGCCTTCGAGGACCTCGCCGTGGAGGCTGAAGCCGGAGCCGCTCCGCCCGCCAACCCGGCACCGCCGGCGCATCCGACCGTGGTCCGGGATGGAAAGGTCCGCTTATTGATCAAGCATAAGCCGGTCGAGCTGGCCATCACCCGACTCAGCCCGGGCGATCAAGAATTCATCCAGCAAACCCAGAAGTCCTGCGGCTCCCCAACTCCCAAGTGAGGCTGCTAAAAGCGGGTCGCACGGTTGAGTGGAGTTGCGGCATTTCTGCCGCAACAAACCGGCCTTGGGGCAGGAATGCCCCGGCTCCTGATGAAGGCACCCGGCTTGAAGGTTCAACCATGACAACCATGCCCCTCTTGGCTTGGAGTTTGACAAATCAGCGGTTTGTTGTGTCCATGTTGGGATGCAACGTGGTCGTAGTCCGTCCCCTGTTTCCAATCCTCACCCAGCCGTCATGTCCCATGAGGCGGTGATCCGGGAGGAGGCGAGACGAACCCGTGCCACCATGTGGAAAGTGGCCCTGGTCGTCATCGCCTGCGTGATTCTATCCCCTTTCCTTTTCGTGGCCGCTCCCGTGTTGGCCGTCATCGTCGGGGTTCTTTGCCTCGCCGGGCTAGGCGGTGCGGTCGTCGGCAAGTGGTTCGCGCGTCGCAGGGAATTGCGCCTGCTGGGCGAGATCTGGCAACGCGACGACAAGGTGGTTCCCATCCGTCGCGACAATGCCGCCTCCGAGGCCGACGTCTTGCGCTGAGTCCATCCTGCGGGACCGCATTTCCACAGGCCACCCGTGGAATCGGATGGCCTTGGGGAAATTTAGAGAATAACCCTCGGCGCGGACGCTTTCCTGAAGATCGCGTCCGCCCTGGTCCACCCTGCCTTTCCGTCCATGAAACCTGCCCTTTTCCGCCGTGCCGCGCTCGCCGCTGTGGCCCTTGTGTCCTTCAGCCAGGCCCGCGCCGATCAGGCGGACTTCAACGCGGTGGGTCGCCAGGTGGCGATCATGCTGCAGAACTCCCACTTCGCCCGGCTGCCCTTCAATGAGGAAACCAGCCGCCGCTTCCTGGCCGACTATCTGAAGCAGCTCGACCCGTCGAAGATGTACTTCACGCAGAACGACGTGGACCGTTTCAACGAGCTCTATGGCGACTCGGTCTTCAAGATGCTGGTGGGCAACAAGTCGATGGAACTGGCCAAGGAGGTCCACGGGACCTTCAAGAGCCGCGTCACCACCCGGGGCGAGATGGCGAAGAAGTTCCTCAAGGAGGAGGAGCTGGATTTCACCACCACGGAGACCGTCGCCCGCAAGACCGATGACCTGCCGTGGCCGAAGGATGATGCGGAGGCCGACAAGCGGGTTCGCAACATGCTGAAGGAGGCGGTCCTTTCCGAGATCGTCGTCCGCGAGCTGCAGAGCAAGATGGCGAAGGACCAGGGCAAGCCGGATCCGACCCAGAGCGAGGTGCCGCCGAAGGAAAAGGTCACCCTGCGTTACGAGCGCTATCTGCGTCTGGTGAAGGATGCCGAAGACGAGGACATCGCCGATGGATTGCTGCAGGCGGTTTCCCGCTCCCATGATCCCCACACCGACTACATGATCGAGCGCGAGGCCAGCCGTTTCAACGACAGCATGCGCAACGAGCTGGTCGGCATCGGGGCCGAGCTCCGCGCGGATGACGATGGCACCACCCGCATCATGGGCATCATGATCGGCGGGCCGGCGGACCGCGAGGGCACGATCCAGTTGCGCGACCGGATTCTTGAAGTGGACACGGACAACTCCGGCACCTTCACCGACATCAAGTTCATGGATCAGTACAAGGTGGTGGACCTGATCCGTGGCAAGGCCGGGAGCACGGTGCGCCTGAAGGTCCAGCCCGCTGCCGCCCCTGCGGGCGAAACGAAGATCGTGGTGATCCCGCGCGGCAAGGTCGAGATCAAGGGCACGCAGGCCAGTGCCGGCATTCTCGACACCAAATCGGTCGATGGCGCTCCCCGGCGACTGGGATGGATCACGCTGCCGTCGTTTTACGCGGACTTCAGCAATTCCCGGATCCGCTGCGCGAAGGATGTGGAGGGATTTCTCAAGCGTCTCGTCGATGAGAAGATCGACGGCCTGGTGTTCGACGTGCGCGACAACGGCGGCGGCTCGCTGGAGGAAGTCCGCCGGATGACCGGATTCTTCATCGGCAAGGGTCCGGTGGTGCAGGAGAAGACCACGCTCGGGCAGGTGAAGGCCTCGGATTCCGATGACCAGGAGGCCATTTACAAGGGACCGATGGTGGTGCTCATCAACAAGGCCAGCGCCTCGGCCAGTGAGATCCTCGCCGGAGCCCTTCAGGATCACAATCGGGCCGTCATCGTCGGGGATTCCTCCACCTTCGGAAAAGGGACGGTGCAGGAGGCGCTCGATGTCTCGAAGATGCTGCCATTTTTCTCGGCCCGCGACGGGGCGGGCATGCTGAAGCTGACCACCCGCAAGTTTTACCGGCCCTCGGGCTCGTCGACGCAGTTGGAGGGCGTGGCCTCCGACATCGTGCTGCCTGGACCGGCGGATTCGATGGAGTTCGGCGAGTCATTCCTGCCGCGGGCCTTTCCGCATGACTCGATCAAGCCCGCGCCGGGCCTCGAGCCCCTGGATCGCAGCCTGCTCGATCTTCCGCGTCTGAAGGAACTCAGCGAGAAGCGGGTCAAGGAGGACAAGGATTTCACTTACTATGCCGAGGACGCCAAGCGCTCCGAAGAGATTCGGAAAAGGAACTCCGTTTCGCTCAATCTTGAGGAGCGCCGCAAGGAACTCATGGAGCTGGACGCCCGTCTCAACGCAAGGAATGCCGAGCGCCGTGAGCGATTCAAGGCCCTCGCCGCTGCTGATGCGGAGAAGATCAAGCTGTCCAAGATCACCCTCGCCGATCTCGCCTCCGGGGCAGCGTTCCACGCCTTCGATCCCACCAAGGAAACCGCCGACTACCTGCGCCGGGCCAAGGATCCGGTGGCGGAACTCAACGACACTCCCGAGTGGCCCAGCGGGCTGGACCCGATCAAGCGCGAAGGGTTCAATGTGCTGATGGACCTGGTGAACCTTACCAAGGCCGGAGAGGTCGCGGGGCAATCAGGAAAGAAGGACTAAGCTGCAGGGTCCTCCGGGGCCTGCGGCTTCGGTTCGACCAGGCTGCCGCCTTTCAACAGGCGGCAGAACTCCTTTTTCGTCGCGCTGAGGTGCTCGCCCGCGCCGTCCTCGAGGTCCGTGATCTTTTTGTACTCCACGCCGAAGCGCTCCAGGATCGTGATCCGGATGTAGCCTGATTTCGTGCGCCAGAGCTGGCCTTGCTGCAATCTCATGCCGGACGATGGCCTGATGCGGACCGCATGACCAGCCTTGCGTCGGACGAAACATTTCCCTCAGGCTGACGGTATCGGATTTCCCATGAAACACCTCCTGCTGCTCGCCCTGATCCCGACCGCCCATGCCGCTGAGGTGGCCTTCACCAAGCAGGTCGTTTCCGAGGAATTCGTCGCGGAGGGAGCGGCGGTCGCGGACTTCAACGGCGACGGGCACAAGGACATCGCCGCCGGGCCCTACCTCTGGCTCGGGCCGAAGTTCGAGCAACGCCAGACCTACACCACACCCCCGGCCGCGCCCTACGACGGCGCCAAGGGCTACTCGGAGTATTTCCTGGCCGACAGCGCCGACCTCAACCGCGACGGCAAGGCGGACATCGTCGTCTTCGACTATCCCGGCAAGCAGACCTGGGGCTTCCTGAATCCCGGCAAGTCCGGCGAACTCTGGACCCGCCACCCGCTGCTCGACTCCACCGATGGAGAATCGCCCGCGCTCGGCGATGTCACGGGCGACGGCAAGCCCGAGATCCTCGCCCTCAGCGGCGGCTCGCCCGGCTACGCCGAAATTTCCTGGGGCAAGTCCAGCGAGCCCGCGAAATTCCAAGCCGTGGCCCCATCCGATCCCAAGCGCTACCAACGTTACACCCACGGCTACGGAGCCGGTGATCTCAACGGCGACAAGCGCGTCGATCTGTTGGAAAAGGACGGTTGGTATGAGCAGCCCGCAGAGGCCGGAAAGCCCTGGACCTTTCACCCGGAAAAATTCAGCCCGCCCGCCCAACGCGGGGGTGCGCAGATGCTGGTGTTCGATGTGAACGGCGACGGTCGCAACGATGTCGTCACCGCCTACAATGCCCATGAATACGGACTCGGCTGGTTCGAGCGGACGGCGGACGGCCATTTCACCGAGCACCAGATCCTGCCTCCGCAGGCGGACAAGACGCCGGGAGCCGTCAGTTTTTCCCAGCTCCACGCCCTGGCGGCAGCCGATTTCAACGGCGATGGCGTCACCGACTTCGTCACCGGCAAACGCCATTGGGCCCACGGCCCCAACAATGACCCGGAGCCTAACAGCGACTCGGTCCTCTACTGGTTCGAAACGAAACGCGACGGCAAGGGCGGCGCGGAAATCATCCCCCACGAAATCGACCGCCGATCCGGAGTGGGCACGCAGGTCACCGCCACCGACGTCAACGGCGACGGCAAGACCGACGTCGTCGTGGCGAACAAGAACGGCGTGTTCGTGTTTCTTCAGAAAGCCCCGTGATCGTCGGGATCTCAGGCCTTTTCCGGAGTCACCTGGCAGAAGCCGTCGCGCCACCGCACGCGCAGCGGCAGGTCGTAAAGCTCGGAGAGATTCGCGGAAGTGAGGGCCTTTCGCGGCACCGCATCGGCAAACACGCGCCCTTGTTTGAGCAGGATCACGCGACTGATCTCCGGTGGGATCTCGGAAGGGTGATGGGTGACCCAGATCACTCCCCGACCCCGACGAACCAGCCCGCGGACCACGGCGATGAACGCGAAGGCTGATGGGAAATCGAGGGCGGTCGTGGGCTCGTCGAGCAGCAGCGCTTCGGGCGCATGGACCAGGGCGCGGGCCAGCAGGAAGCGCCGACGCTCGCCGGACGAAAGCTCACCATACGGTCTAACAGCAAGATCCTCGACTCCCGCCAGCGCCATGGCTTCGCGGGCACGCTGACGTTCGGCTTTGGAAAATCGCATCCAGCGGGTGACTCCGAAGGCCCCGCGCAGGGACGAAAGCACGACGTCGGCTGCCGGTTCCTCGGGATCGAAGCGCTGCGCCTCTTCAGGTGAAACCAGCCCGAGCCGGTGACGCAGATCCTCGAGCGACCACAGATCTTCGCCAAACAATCGCGCGACCGAACCGGGCTCCGCCGCAGCTCGCAGCTCACCGGTGATCAGTTTCAGCAGCGTGCTCTTGCCCGCGCCGTTGGGGCCGAGGATCGCCACGCTTTCATCACTGCGGACCCTCAGCGCGAGATCATGAAACACCCGCTGGTCGCCGCGCCAGACGTCGGCGTGAAGAAGATCGAGCATCAAGGACACCCCGAAACACAAGCGCCTTCAACGGCCTCAGGGAAGCCCCATCCTCGATTTGGGTGTCAAACCCTCAGGCTTCTGTTTTGGATGGAGCGGGCAGGATGTGACTCATCCGGTGGCCATTCATCCCTTCTGTCTGCCTCTGCTCGAAGCCATGACTCTCATCGGACCTGGCTCAGACCCAGGCCTTGCAAGGCACCCGATCCACCGGGTGAACCGTGCGAGCTGCACGATCCCGCGCCTCTCGATTTCCTCCCACCGTGGCCGACCCGGCTGATCCTGAACGGGTTGACCCTTGTCGGCGCGTTTGGCCTTCATCCTGCGAGGACTGGGAGAAGGGCGACGCCATTCCGCGTTCGCCCAACCCATATTCCAATGAAAACAAGATTCCTGATTCCAATGCTGCTTCTTCCCGCCTTCGCCCTTCTCGCTTCTTGCAAGGAAAAGGGTCCGGCGGAAAAGATCGGCGAGCAGATCGACAAGTCGGCCGAGAAGGTCAAGGACGCCGTCGATCCAAAAGGCCCGGCCGAGAAAGCGGGCGAGAAAGTGGACAAGGCGCTCGGCAAGTGAGGCGCCGTTCAAACTGTCTTGATATCATTTGATCCCGTGAACGAGCGGGAGTCCATTCATCCTGCGGGAGCTCCCGCACCGACTCATCCCATCCATCATGAAACTTCCAATTCCTCCCCATACCAACGCCCTTGCCCAACGGGTCAGGGAAGACCTCCACCTGTTGTCCGCCGATACCCGGACGCTCCTGCGCCGCGCACTCGCGGATGACCTTCCCTCCGCCGGAAGGCAGATCCTCCATGCCGCCACCGATGGCCTTGATCGTGGAAAATCATGGCTCGCCTCGGGATCGCGCGCCATCCGTCGTGACGAACGCACGCCCTTCGTGGCAGGAGCGGTCGGATTTGCCGTGCTCGCAGGAGTTGCCTGGTGCCTGTGGTCGAAGTCCGGCTGCTGCACGCGGAACCAGCACCTCGCCGACGAGGAACCGCTTCCAGACTTCGGCGAGTAGGCCGTTCAAGCCGGTGGCAGCTTCTTGTGCGAACCGTCGCACAAGGGCGGGCTGCCGGTGTGCTTGCACTGGCACCACCAGACGGTCGTTTTTTCCGCGACCTCGAATTTCACCGGCTGCAGGCCGGTTCCCTTGTGGGAGCCGTCGCAGAACGGTTGATGGGCCGAGCGACCGCAGGAACACCACCAGTGGACGCCGGCCTCGACTTCAAGTCCGAGGGGCTTTCGATCACAAATAACAGGTTCTTCCGCCATCCGCCCACAATGCCACAGCCAGCGGGGTCGGGCAATGATGGAAACCTCCGAACGGCTGATCTTTCTGAAAAGCCCGCTGCGGTGAGGTTCGCAGGGTGGCTTGAGGCAGCGGAAAGTCGCCACGCCGGAAGGAAATGCGGTTTGATTGGGATATCCGCCGGAACCGGGACGTAAGGTGCCTGACTCCGACATTCCGCGCATGGTGAAGTGGCTCGTTCTTTCATTGCTGACGCTCAGGGCCTGCGCGGCAGACTGCTTTGAGCAGTGGGACCGCAGGCCGGCGGTCGAGTGGAACCGCTGCTTTCGTCTCGAATCAGGACCCTGGGCCGCGCGGGTTTCGGGATCAACGGGGCTCGAACGGATCCCGCTGATGGAGAACCTTCCCGGCTTTGATTGCCTGAGTCCGAGGATCGCGGAGCTGAGGTTGCTTTCGCTGAACCACCAGAGCGTGGCCCATTACTGGCGCTCGCTGGACCGCTCCTCGGGGATCGCCACCAGTTCATTCGAGCAGAACGGGGCCAGGGTCACCCAGCAGGTCTTCCTTTCCAGGGCTGAGAAGCTGCTGGTGGTCCACCTGCACTCGGACAAGCCCGGCGTGCTCAGTTATGAAGTGGCCCTGGAACTGCCTCATGGCCGCAAGGCCCGCATCCGGGATCGACGCGAACTCGACTCGCGCGGTGTCCGTGCCTGGGTGCTGCCTTTTGAATCCGATGTGGAGACGACGGACCAGGGCCTCGCCGTGCGCGGGGAGGGAGAAATGATGATCCTCCTCGCCACCGGCAGCCGGCATGAACTGGACGCGCGCATAGCGGCACTGGGATTGAAGCATGACGGACGCGAGAGCTTCCCCGATCTCGCGAAGGTCTGGGCGGGGTTGCTCCAGGCGCAACAATCGGCGTCTGCACCGGGAGCGTCGTCTTCTTCGCACTCACCTGATGAATGAGTCCGAAGCGTTTCCGAACTGCCTGATTTTCGTGAGATTTCGTGCATCTCGTGATTCTTATCCGAGGATCCAAGGCAAAAGGCCAAGTGCAACAAAGGATCGAAATCATCATCACCGGTCAGCCGGATCAAAAGATGAGATTTGAAATCCTCCCAAGCATCATGACGACTGGCCCTAGGTCTCGTTCAGGGCTGAGTGAGGCCCTTCAACCAGTTCTCAAGCAGGCCCGGCCAGGCCGGTGGAGCGGTGGCCCCGCTCAAGCCGTATCCGTGGCCGCCCTTCGGAAAAAGATGCAGCTCGGCAGGCACCCCATTGGCGCGGCAGGCCATGGCGAACTGAAGGCTGTTGCGGCAATCCACCATGTCATCCGAAGTCGTCAGCAGGAAGGTTCGCGGCGTGGTCTTGCCAACCGCCTGATCGGTGGAGCAATGCCTCGCCAGCTCCGCAGCAGGCTCGGCTCCTAACAGCCGCTTCCTTGATCCCCCATGGGCCAGTGGCGGCTCCATCGAGATCACCGGATAGACCAGGATCGAAAAATCCGGACGGCAGCTTTGCTGGTCGATCGCATCCGCGCCCTCTTCCTTGAACTTGTCGTCGAAACGGGTGGTGCACAGGCTGGCCAGATGACCGCCGGCCGATGAGCCCATCACGCCGACCTTTTTCGGATCGATGCCCCACTTTTCCGCGCTGGCCCGCACCGTCCGGATCGCCCGGCGGGCGTCGAGGAAGGGCACCGGATAGCCATACTTGAAGGCGTCGTTGCCGCTGACCCGATACTTCACGATGATCCCGGCGATCCCTCGCTCGGCCAGCCAATTGGCGTAGGCGCGGCCTTCATGGTCCATCGCCAGAATGGTGTAGCCGCCTCCGGGAAAGATCAGGACCGCGGCTCCCGTCGCCTTGGATTTCTCGGGGAGCACGACCGAGAACTGCGGCACCTCGATGTCGGTCATCCTGCCACCCTGCTGGATCTTCTCACTTCCGGCCGGTGGCCTCGGGGCTCCGGGGGCTTCGCCCGGCCAGAGGTTCACCCACTCTTCTGCCATGCAGGTCGCACTCATCATGAAAGCAAGAATCCAAGGACGCATCATGGACCCTATGAACAGGAATCCGGACCCGACCGCAACCGGATTCGCCAGACAAAGCCCGCCCGCCGGAACGCTGTTGGGCGATGATCCGTTTGTCTCTCCTTTCATTGCTCGCTCTGCCCATCGCCACCGCCACTCCGCAGGAGGAAATCGCCACCCCAAGCCCGGTCGCCCGCAAGATCCTCGATGGCTGGCAGACGAAGAAGCCCGTCCGGGCCGAGCGCAAGGTCCACATTGTCTATTGGACGCCTTCCGACCGTGAACCTGCCCCACGGTTCCGCGAGCGACTCTCACCGATTCTGGAAAACATCCGCGGCTTTTATGGAAAGGAACTCGAGCACCTCGGTTTTGGAAACCGCACCTTCTCGCTCGATCATGAGAAGGACGGCCTGCTGAAGATCCATGTCGTCCGGGGCCTCCAGCCCTACTCGCATTATGAGGTGAAAAGTGGTGGGGAGATCCGCAAGGAATGCCTCGAGCCCCTGAAGGCCGCGGGTGTCGATGCCGAGAACGAAACCATCGTGCTGTTCTGCAACATGTCGAACTGGGATCCACAGACCCGCTCCATTTCCCAGAACAGTCCCTACTATGCCTCTGGTACCAACCGCCGCGGCACGGCATGGCAGGTGGACTCGCCGATCCTCGAACTCTCCCAGCTCGGCAACAAGGGTGACAACGTCAAGGACGGCCAGTATGGAAACATCTCGCTGGGCCGCTACAACTCGATCTTCATCGGCGGGATCGCGCATGAACTCGGACACGCCCTCGGGCTGCCGCACAACAAGGAATGCGCCGCCGAGAAGGCCGCCTTCGGCACCGCCTTGATGGGCTCCGGAAACCGCTCTTACGGCGAAAATCTGCGCGGCGAGAGCAAGGGCAGCTTCATCAACCTCGCCCATGGTCTCCAGCTTGCCTCGCACCCGCTTTTCACCGGATCAATCAAGGGCTGGGATGCCAAGCCCACCGCTGTTCCCTCGGACCTCGCGGTCAAGGCGGAAGGGAAGTCGATCGTCTTCAGCGGCAAGGTCACGGCCGATGTCCCGGTTTACGGCATCATCGCCTACGCCGACCCCGATGGCGGTGGCGACTACGATGCCACCACGGCTTCGGCAGTGCCCGACAAGGAAGGCCGTTTCACGCTGACCTGCACGGACCTCGTCGCAGGCAAGGCCGGTGAACTCCGGATCTTCTTCCTTCAGGCGAACGGCATCCCCTCGGGATTCCTTTCCTACACGCCCTTCAAGTATCCCTATCAGGTCGGGCCCGATGGCATCCCCGATGTGTCAGGGATTACTCAGAAACTCTCGGCGGCCCAGAAATGACGACCGATCGCGGGCGGTGATTCCCCCTTCCCGTTACCCACATTCTGAGTCTTCAGGGCCAAGGGCCAGAATCCATACCAGCCCAGGCCAGCGGCCTGGGTTCCGTTCCATGATGAATCGAGGGCTGACGGCCTGATCCATTTGGATGAGCGGATCGGACGTCAGACGCGCACAGAATCGAACGGGCCTTCAGCCCTCGGGGATCTCCGATACCAGTTCATGGGGCGATGCCCCATGCTGGTATCGTGACAGGCCTGTGGCCCTCGAATCCCAAGATGGGGATCGCGGGCGGTGATCGCCACCGCCCGCTGGTGAGGTCTGTTAGAACGGATGCTGCTTGAGCAGGTCCTCCACGCTGTAGAAGTCCTTCTTGTCCTTGATCGCCGCACGGATCTTGGCCACGGACTCGGGCTTCACCGGAGCGGCGGAGTTGCCGAAGCTGTTGCGCACATAGGTCAGCACGCCGGCGAGTTCCTTGTCGTTGAGAAGGTGCTCGAAGGGGGTCATCGGCGGGACGCCGTTCTTCGGGTCGAAGACCTTGCCCTTGACCGTGATCGGACCCCAGACGCCCTTCAGCGCCAGCTTGATCAGACGGCTTTCATCGCCCGTGACCCACTCGCTGCCGGCCAGCGGCGGATAGACGCCGTCGCCCTGACCTGCGGGCTGATGGCAGGTGGCGCAGTGCACGTCACGGCTGTAGACTTCCTTGCCGAGGTGATAGAGTTCCAGATCACCGGGTGAAAGTTTCGGCTCGGCCGGCTCGGCGGGCTTCGCCGCCACCAGCTTGAGCTTTCCGGCGAGGAATTCGGAGGTCTTCGGCTTCGAGGCGAGGTTGAAGCCCGGAGACTTGGCGACTTCTGTTAGATCGTCCTTCAAGGTCACCAGCGCCGCATCATACGCATCCGTCATCCACAAATCCGTGGGATGCTCCAGAGCCTCGCTGGCGATCCTGGCACCATCGGCATTGTCGAGCCAGGAGGCCGCGACCATCGCCGTGAGGCGCACGCGGGGATGTTCATCCACCGCCGCCTTCATCAGCAGCGCGGCGTGATCGGGGATCTTTCTCCAGGCGAAACGGATCACATCCGCCGCCGCCGCACGGGCCTGCGGGGCCTTGGCGCTCAGGCAGGTCTTGAGCAGGTCCTGATCGATTTCACCCATGCCCCAGGTGACCCAAAGCGCTTCGCAAAGATAGCGGTCGTGATTCGCGTTTTTCGGATCGAGCGACTTCACCCAGCTCTTCACCGCCGGAAGCACCTCGGACGACTTGCGGGCACGAAGTTCGCGGCGGGCACGATAGCGGGTGCGGTATTCCGGTTCCTCCAGCGCCTTGAGCAGAGCTGGGATCGGAGCGCCGGCGATCTGCACCGGCTTCACCAGCGGACGGGCCGGGTAGGTGACACGATAGACGCGTCCATGATCGTGATCGCGGTTCGGGTCGCGGGCCGAGTGCTGCATGTGGCCGATCAGCGGGTTGTGCCAATCGATCAGATAAAGCGAACCATCCGGCGCGAATTCCATGTCCACCGGGCGGAAATTCGGATCGCTGGAGGTGATCAGGTCGCCGCGCAGTTTTCCGGCGTATCCCGAGCCATCCTCACGGATGTCATGGATGCTGGTGCCGAGGAAGCCGATGTTGTTGTTCACCATGAAGCCACCCTGAAGCTCGTCTGGGAAATGGCGGGAGGAAATGAACTCCGCACCCGAAGTCGGCCGGGCCCGCTTGGGTGCAAACTGCTCGGTTTTGTCCACCTGCTTGCCGAAGGGAACCTTGACCGAAAGCGGCAGCTCCCACCAGTTCTGCCCGCTGGAGGCATCGGCGAGGAAACACTGGCCCCACTCGTTGAAGCAGATGCCCCAGGGATTCGCATAGCCGACCTGGCTGTAACGCTCCAGACGCTGGCTCTTCGGCTCGAAGCGCCACACGCCGGAATCCGTGTCGCGACGCGGCCCGTAGGCGGTCTCGACCTGCGAATGAAGGAAGGTGCCCTCCGCCATGTAAACCGCTCCGGATGGATCCGCGCAGAAGGCGCTGATGGCGTGGTGGGTGTCGTGGGAGTCGAATCCGTGCATGATCAACTCACGGCTGTCAGCCTTGTCATCGCCATCGGTGTCACGCAGCAGGATCAGGTTCGGCTCCTGGGCGACATAGACGCCTTCGGGGGCGAACTCGAAGCCGATTGGCAGATGCAGCTTGTCGGCGAAGACCTTGCACTTGTCGGCCTTTCCGTCGTTGTTGGTGTCCTCGAGGATCAGCAGCTTGTCGTTTGGCAAGGCGTCACCGGGGCGATAGTGCGGGTAGGCGGGCATCACCGCCACCCACAGGCGACCCTTGTTGTCGAAGCTCATCTGCACCGGGTTGGCGAGTTCAGGAAAGCGCTCCTCGGAGGCGAAGAGCTCGATCTTGAAGCCGTCCATCATTTTGATCTGGTTGATGGCATCGACGCCGGTCTTGAAGACGATCGGGTTCTTGAAATTCGACTGCACCGGATCGAGCTTGCGGGTCGCGCCGTCAGCGGTTTCCAGATCGAAGGACTTGCCGACCGCCGTCGCCCAGATGGCCTGGTCGCGGTTGAAGGTCATCTGCCTGAGCTTCTCGATTTCCTGCGGGTAGTTGACCACGCCGAAGGGCGCGCGGCGGCGGCCATACACGTGCACGCCATTGAGGATCCGGTAGTCGCTCTGCCAGAACCAGCCCTTGTCGAGCACCGCCTGGCGGAGCTTCCCGGCAGAGGCTTTCGAGGCGAGGGCTCCCGGGCCGAAGAGCGCATCCAGCATCACCGGGGCGAGGCGCTTGTTGCCATCCTCGCTGGGAAGAAAGCCGTTCGAGGTGATCGGTTTTCCCGACTTCGAGGCGAGCTCGGCGCTGGCCTTGAAGAGATCGACGAAGCCGACCTTCTGCTTTTCCGCCACCTTGCGGATCGCTTCGGTGTAAAGCGCGAGGTTGGCGTTCTCCGCTTTCCCATTCGGCAGATCGCGGCTGGCGGAGAGGTTTTCGAAGGCGATCGGCGAGACCAGCACCACCTTCGGGGCACCCTTGCCGCTGTAGTTCTGGGAAAGCGTGTAGGTGACCCAGGCCTCCAGTTCGGCGGTGAAGGCCTCGACGCCCTTCGGTCCGTCGAACGACTCGTTGTAGCCGAAAAACGCCAGGATGGTGTCCGGCTTGCAAAGCTTCAACCAGTCGTCAGGCGAGGGCTCGATGCCGTTGCCGCGGTGCGTCTTGAACTCGGGGCGGAACTTTTCAGCGCCGGGAAATGCCCACTGGCTGCCGCGTCCGGCGCGCGGACGGTAGGCCGGGGTGTCGCCCGGGAAGCAGAGGTTGCGGACCGTGAGATCGCGATCCGGGAAACGCAGATGCAGCCAGGTCTCGAAGTAGCCGTCGTATTGCAGCTTTTCGCCGAGACCGCTGCCGATCAGCACGATGCTGGAGCCCTTGGCCGGAGCTGTGAGTGGAGGGGCGGCGTGGAGCGGGGCGGCAAGGCACAGCGATGCCGTCAGGAAACGCAGGAAGGTTTTCATGAAAAAAGAAAGAGGAAGATCAAGGCTTGGGGGCGAGGGCGTGGTCGGAAGGCTTCACTCCCTTTTTCCCACCGTTGAATCCATACATCAGCGGCTCGTAGGTCCCCACGGTCTGCACATCCGCCTTCGCAGGCACCTCGAGACCGACGCCCCAGAAAACGCCGTTCACCACCAGGCGGCGAAGGCCCTCGCTCGCCAGATCGGTCGCGGCCCCCATCGTGGTGCAAAGGATCTTGTTGGTCTTTCCGGCCTCATTCTTGACCTCGCGGGTCCAGGCCACCGGCATCATCGGCGAGTTGATGCCCTGCTCGACACCACCAGCGGTCTTCTTCTTGTAATCTGCAGGAGCATCGGTCGGGTTCATCCCGGTCAGCACCTGTCCGCGCAGCAGGATCTTCGCATCGGTCGGCGGGGCTGCTTCATAGACGTCGGAATTTCCGAAAACGTCCTTCACTCCCTTGAGAACCGGGTCGCTGGCATTCGCTGTTTCCACGACTCCCTTGGTGGCCTCGACCTTGTGCTTGCCCCAGTGGCTGACCCACTGCTCGCCAAGGACCTTCTTGCCGAAGCCGTT
>JAIXVN010000382.1 GCA_027483005.1 Verrucomicrobiaceae bacterium | reverse complement strand
GTCCGGTTGGCCGTTGTTGTTGGCGTCGATGATGCCAACGGCAAAATGATCGTGGGCTGCCGCAGGAAGAAGAGTGAGGGCGACGAAGGTCGCGAAGATAAGTGGTTTCATGAGATTATTCGTTGGTTTCTTCAGGGTCGGATGGATCAACAAAGCGGCCGCCCTCGGCACTGAGGCGCTGCTGGACTTCAGGCCAGGGAAGGGTTTCCACATGGCCATCGGCAAAGAGGTAGTTGCATTTTCCTCCGTGGCACTTGACCGCCACCTGGCTCTCAAAGTCCGAAGCAGGAACGCTTCCTCCGTGATACTCGGAGAAGTGGAAGTGGTCGGAGTTGGCATATCCGGGGGATGCCTCGGCAAAGAGCAGAGTCGCCTCCGGCCGGTCGATTTTCGCGAGCCGCGAGTAATTGAGCTGGGGTGCGCCGGCCGGGTTCGGGGTCAGGAAATCATTGATCAGATAAGTGTAGGGGCGCGACTTGTTGTCGTCCTGAGCGCACTTGAAATTGATCGTCCCACCGGAATACGGCTGAAGGGTGAGGGTCCAGGATTTGCCGCCCTTGCGGCGCTGATGGGTGGTGACCGGGAGGGTCATCTGGTTGTCTCCGGCGTACAACATGGTCGCGAGACCGATCTGCCGCAGGTTATTGGAGCACTTGGCCGCGTGGGCACGGGTCATCGCCGTGCGCGACACCGCCACCGCGATGGCGGCCAGGGCGATGATGATCGTGATGACGACAAGGAGTTCAACCAGGCTGAATCCCCGGTTGGAGTGATGATGTTTCAAATGATTGGTGAAAGGGCTCGAAGGTTCCACGCACCATGCATTCCGAGCAGAGGCGTCCGTAGGTGGACGTCCTTCACAGGGCTGGTGCGGACAGGCGCATCCCGAGCTGACGGATGCGTCGCCAATTGATCGATTTGCCCGGTTTTCTGAACTTTCCTTCAGGAAAGACAGACCTCCGGCACTGTGACTTCAGCGTCGATCAAGCCGCTCGCGGCGGCTGCAAGGGAACGGCGAGAAACACCTCAACCAGGTGGGCGTCATGGCTCGGAACCGAGTTCACCACCGGACGTCCCCAGAGGGGCTTCAACGCGATTTCCGCAGGAAGGATGACCTCGACATTCGAGGCCGCTTTCACGAGAGGCTTCTTGTCCTCCTCCTTCTTGCTTTCCTTGACCAGTTTGCACATCGGGCACGGATGCTGCCCGTCAAAGGTCATCTTCGCGGCCTCCTTCACCGAGGCGGCCTGCGAATAGTTCATCATCATGTTTCCCCAGGCGATCGTTTGCAACAACGCCAAATGCCCACGGAACGACACGATCAGTGTCGCGATCAACAGGTATTGGCCAGCGCGTAACGCCCAGTTCCGCATCGCGAGGACTTCAGCAAGCCCTCTGCGATGCGTCAACCCCTTAGTGAGATAGGCGTGATCTCCGAGGGGATCAGCGCACCCGCTCCAGCAGCCAGGCGAGAAGCCCGCTGATGGGAAGACGCTCCTGCTCCATGGAGTCACGATGACGGATGGTGACCGTGTCCTTCAGCTCGTCGCCGCTTTCGCCGAGGGTCTCGAAATCCACGGTGATGCAGAACGGCGTGCCGACCTCGTCCTGACGACGATAACGGCGGCCGACGGCTCCACCATCATCGTAGGAGACGGTGAACCATTTCTGCAGGGTCTTCTGGATCTCCTTGGCGATGCGGACCTGCTCCTCGTTCTTCTTGAGCAGCGGGAAAATGCCGACCTTGATCGGAGCCATTGCGGGCTTGAAGCGCAGGACGGTGCGGACGTCCTCCTTGCCCTTTTCATCAGTGAGCGTTTCCTCATCGAAGGCCTCGCAGATCAGCGCGAGCACCGTGCGATCGCAACCGGCGGACGGCTCGACAACATGCGGGAGGAACTTTTCCTTCGTCTCCTCGTCGAAGTACACAAGCGATTTGCCGGCGCCCTTTTCATGCACGCCGAGGTCATAATCGGTCCGATAGGCCACGCCTTCGAGTTCCTGCACACCGAAGGGGAATTCGTATTCGATGTCGTAGGTTTTCTTCGAGTAGAACGCGCGCTCGCCATCGGGGATGTCGTTGATGTGAAGCCTGGTGCGCGGGATGCCGATCTCGTCGTAGAAGGAAAGGCGGGTTTCCAGCCATTCATCGGTCAGGCGCAGGCCGTCGTTCGGATGGCAGAAGTACTCGATCTCCATCTGCTCGAACTCACGCGAGCGGAAGGTGAAATTGCGCGGGTTGATCTCGTTGCGGAACGACTTGCCGCACTGCGCGATGCCGAAGGGCAACTTCACGCGATTTGAGTCCAGGACGTTCTTGTACTGCACGAAAATCGACTGCGCGGTCTCGGGACGGAGGTAGGCGATCTGGTCGCCCGTTGCACCGAAGTTCGTCTGAAGCATCAGGTTGAACTGGCGGGGCTCGGTGAGGAGCGAACCGTTCTCGGGGTTGAACTGCGTGGTCCCCGTGACCTCTTCGCGACGGTCTTCGGTCAGCTCCAGCTCCTTCGGGGAGAGCTGCTTGTTGGCATTGAACTCGGCGTAGTATTTCCGCGCGATCTTGTGGGCCTCGCCGACTTCCTTGCCGGGGGCCACGAGCACGGCGAAACTGCGCTCGACGCTCCAGTGGGTGGCAGGATGTTTCGCGCCGCTGAACCACACGGCCGTGCCATCCTGCGCCGGGATCTGGTCGGCCCGGAGACGGGCTTTTGAAAGAAGGCAGTCGCACATCGGATCGCTG
>JAIXVN010000070.1 GCA_027483005.1 Verrucomicrobiaceae bacterium | reverse complement strand
TCATCGAAGGCCATCACCACCGCCGCCGCGCCATACTTGAGGATGGTGCGGGCGTTGGAGCGGAAGACCTCCTCGCCTTCCTTCAGCGAGATCGAGTTGACGATGCCCTTGCCTTGCAGGCCTTTGAGTCCCTGCTCGAGGATCTCCCACTTCGAGGAATCGACCATGATCGGCACCTTCGCGATGTCGGGCTCGGCGGCGACGAGGTTGAGGAAACGCTCCATCATCGCCTTGCCGTCGATCAGTCCGTCGTCGAAGCAGATGTCGATGATGTTGGCTCCGTTCTCGACCTGCTGACGAGCGACCGCGACCGCTTCCTCAAGATTTCCCTCACGCACGAGCTTCGCGAACTTCGGTGAGCCCGCGACGTTGGTGCGCTCGCCAATCATCAGGAAGCCGGTGCTTTCATCGGCCGTGAAAGGCTGCGAGCCGGAAAGCCTCAGCGCGCTTTTCACATCCGGGATCACCCGTGGTGCATGACGCTCGACCGCCTTCGCAATCGCGGCGACGTGCTCCGGCGTGTTGCCGCAGCAACCACCGGCCAGGTTGAGCAGACCGGCCTCCGCGAATTCGGAAAGCCAGCGGCCCATGTCACCGGGCTCAAGGTCGAAGCCGGTGGGCGACAGCGGGTTCGGCAGGCCGGCATTCGGATAGCAGGAAATGTGCGAGCTCGATTTCGCCGAAAGCTCTTCCAGAAACGGCCGCATCAGGTCCGGCCCGAGCGAGCAGTTCAGTCCGATCGCCAGCGGCTTCACGTTCGCGATCGCATTCCAAAGCGCCTCGCCGGTCTGACCGGAAATCATCGTCTCGCCTCCGCGTCCGACCGCTGCGGAAACGATCAGCGGCAAGTGCAGCTTGTCCTGCTCGAAGACCTCCTGCGCGGCCACGAGCGCGGCCTTGGCATTGAGCGAATCGAAGATCGTCTCGACCATCAGGATGTCCACGCCCCCCGCGATCAAGGCACGGATCTGATGGGCATACGCGGCCTTCACCTGATCGAAGGTGACCACACGGAAGCCCGCATCCTCGGCATCCGGAGAGATGTTCAGCGAGACTGTTAGAGGCCCGATCGCCCCCGCGACGTAGCGCCTGCGACCGGTGTCCGAACCGATCGCGTCCGCCCATTTCCGGCTGAGTTTCACCGACTCGACGTTCATCTCCCACGCGAGATCGTTGAGGAAGGGATCCTCGATGATCTTCTGGAAAAACTCCGGATCCTTGCGACCACCATGTTCGCGTGGGTCCTCGACGAAGAACTCGCTCTGCGCGATGCTGGTCGCGGAAAAGGTGTTCGTTTCGCAGATGTCGGAGCCCGCCTCGTAGAAGCGCTTGTGGATGTCGGCGATGATGTCCGGGTTCGTCAGGGACAGGATCTCGCCGTTGTTGAGGATGTCCTTTTCGTTCTTCGCGAACCGCTCACCGCGTGCCAGGGCCTCGCTCAGGCCGTAGCCACGGATCGTTGTTCCCATCGCTCCGTCGAGCACGAGAATGCGGTCCTGCATGGCGCGGCGGAGATCAGAGGTCGGATCGGGAATGGACATCGCCGGAAATGTAGTGGGGTGAATCGCAGCCGCAAGAGTCAAATCGTCGCATCTTGATTCGTTGATGCGTTTTGCTCCGTTGCCCGCCATTGTCAGGACTGGGAAAATGGGGTCTGTTGGCCGCGATGGCGCGTGAGGAAAGCCCGTGGACGCTGGAAGACCTGATCGAGTTCGAGCAGGCCCTATCGCTTTCCGCCTTGCCGACGTTGGAGGAAAAGCGGCTCGTTTCAGAGAGCATCGCCGGAAAATCCCCGGAAGCCGCACGCCGGATCGGCCTGAAGGAATGGCTTTCCGGGCATCGCAGCGGGATCGGTCGAAAATTCACACTCGCCCTCGATGCGGTCTCGCTCGGACTGTTCGTGCTCGCGCTGTCCGCCGGGACCACCACGGTCCTCGGGCTCTATCGGTGGAATGGCATCAACGTGACCCTCTTCGTCGCGATGGTGCTCGGGGTGCAGGTCGCGATCCTCGTCGGAGCCTCGATCGCCTGGCTGTTTCGCAGGAAAGCGGGCGAAGCCTATTCGCTGGTCCAATCGCTCGTCGGCGTTCTCGCCCGACGTCTAACAGGCGATCGCGAATCTCGTTGGTGGCATTCGTTGATCACCCAAGGCGGAGCCGCACGAAGCGCCTTGCTCTGGCGTCTGGCCCGTGTGGCGCAAACCGCCGGCATCGCCTTCAATCTCGGAGCGATCGCCGCCCTCGTTGGCCTCGTGCTGTTTCGCAACGTCGGCTTTTTCTGGGAAACCACCACCGAGTCCGCGATGCGCGGCTGGCTGGAGCAAGCGGTGAACGTCATCGCTGCGCCTTGGTCGTGGATTGACCCGCCCTCGGTGCCGGATGCCGCGCTCATCGACGCCACCCGCTGGTGGCCGGAAAGATCTCCTGCGCTTTCTCCCGGTCCAGCCGCGTGGTGGAGGTTCCTGCTGTGGTCGCTCGTCGTGTGGGGTCTGCTGCCGCGACTCATCCTCCGTTTGATCTGCCAATGCAACGAAGGCCGCTCTCTGGCTGCCATGGATTTCCAATCCCGTCCGCACCGCACCCTCTGGCGCGAACTCACCGGCGGCGAACTCCGCGAGGAAATCGCCAAGCGCCCGACTGATGGCGCGCTGGTCATCGATGTCGGCGGCGCAGGTTTTTCCCGCGAGGCCCTGCGACCCT
>JAIXVN010000644.1 GCA_027483005.1 Verrucomicrobiaceae bacterium | reverse complement strand
GGACGTGAAAGGTGTTCTTCAATTCGGAGAGCGGGGCATAGGTCGCGATCGCCAGATTCAGCTCGTCAACCGTCAGCTCGATCCGGCTTTCGGTTTCTCCTGAGACGGCGGACTTGAAGGCCTCCAGCTTGGCGGTGAGTTCGCTGATCCGTGGGTCCTGAGCGTCGATGGGCGCAGACCCGACCGGCTTGGCAACGGTGTCGGTGAACTTCTCGATCTCGTCGAACTGCCGGAACAGCGCCCAGGTGGAAAAGCCGATCAGGAAGACCATCACGCCGAGGGCGATGATCAGGATCGTGCAGCCGGCCAGCGGGGAGCGTGCGCTGGCTTGGGGCGTCTCAGGGGCGTCGGGCATGCGGGGAGGGGAAAGTTCCAAGGGCCAAGTGGCAAGTTCCAATGCAGAGTCCAAGTCGGTCGAAGCCAAACTTCCCACTCTTCCTCTTCGTTTCGAATTTAGAGCTTAGAATTTAGTGCTTAAAATCTTCTGCTTCCCTCCATTTGGCACTTGGAACTTGGCCCTTGGACCTTTCCTCTCCCCGCATGAAGGTGCTCGTCGGGCTTTCCGGCGGAGTGGACAGCTCCGTGGCCGCCGCCCTGCTCGTCGAGCAGGGGCACGAGGTCGTGGGCGGCTACATGAAGAACTGGATCAATGCCGAGGGGATTCCCGGCGATTGCCCGTGGCAGCAGGACATCGAGGACGCCCGCGCGGTGGCGAAGTGCCTCGGGATCGAGTTTCGCGTGATCGACCTGATCGACGCCTACCGCGACCGGATCGTGGACTATCTCGTCGAGGGCTATCGCAATGGCATCACGCCGAACCCGGACGTGTGGTGCAATCGCGAGATGAAATTCGGCGTCTTTCTTGACTACGCGCTCAGCCAGGGCTTCGAGCACGTCGCCACCGGCCACTATGCGCGCCGTCGAACGCTTTCCGATGGCAGCGCCGCGATCCTGCGTGGTGCGGATCCAAACAAGGATCAGAGCTACTTCCTTTCCCTGATGACCCAGTTCCAGGCGGCCCATGCCTTGTTCCCGGCCGGGGAAATGCTCAAGCCGCAGGTGCGCGAGGTGGCGGACCGCTTTGCCCTGCCGACCGCCGCGAAGAAGGACAGCCAGGGGATCTGCTTTCTCGGGCAGGTGAAGATGACGGATTTCCTCAACCACTACATCCCCCAGAATCCCGGCGAAATCGTGGATCCCTCCGGCAAGGTGCTTGGCCGACACCAAGGGCTGCACCTCTACACGCTCGGGCAGCGGAAGGGCCACGGTGTCGCCTCGCCGCGCGAAGGCATGGCCTATGTGGTCGTTGGGAAGAACGTCGGGCGGAACCAGCTGATCGTCGGCTGGGATGATCCCACGAGCGAGGGACTTTACGCGAGCGACTGCGTGGTCGGCAGCGTGAGCCTTCTGAATGAAAGTTTCGATCGTCCCACCCGCTGCGAGGCCCAGCCACGGTATCGATGCAAGTCGGAGCCGGTCGAAGTGACACCGCGCGAAGACGGCAAGCTCGACGTCCGTTTCCTAAAGCCGCAGCGCGCGCTGTCACCCGGCCAAATCTGCGCCTTCTACGACGGCGGGCGTCTTCTCGGTGGCGGGGTGTTCGAGTCGGTGGTCTAACAATTGGCCTCGGCAGGAGCGGAGAGTCCGATCGGCAGCGGAGGGTCAACTGATAGATGGGAAACGTGGTGGGAGTGTTGAAATGCGAGTCCTGAACCCGGGCACCCCGACCATTGGCCTTTAGCTCGGGAAGCGCTCTCGTTGTGAATCCGCGAGGGCTGGTACCCGCTAAGATGAGCCTGCTAGGACCCCGCCAATGGTCCCAGAAGCCGACACCAGTAAAAGTTCCAGAATCAGCTAGGTCAAAAATGCCCCCAGTGCATTGATCAGATAAATCACGCCCATAGCCCAACCGTATAAAAATTGAGAATAACTCTTGATTTGCTCGGATGCTACTGATCCAGGCGACGCGTGGTAGGGTAATACCCCATAACAATCATCCGAGGATGTTGACAGCATCAGGGGAAAGCACCCGCGCCCACTTGTAATGAAATCTCACCCTAGGAGTTCCATGTCTCCCCCACCCGAAGCTCCCACCGACCTCATCCGCAGTGAAGCCCAGCTCGCTCCCCCCATTTCCCCGCCTTCTGTTCCTCGCATGAGTTTTCTCAACGGCCTTCAATCCAAAAGCAATTCCTTTGTACCGGGAAACACGTCCTCGGCTGGCAGAGTGACATCCCTGACCGCAGCGCAGGCGGAGCAGAGGGTGATGGCTGATTTCATGGATGCCTTCATGCGCGTCTCGGGCCTTCCTTTGGAGCTGAGCGGTAAGGAATGCCCCGGCTCAAATTGCTTCGGTATGAAAATATCGGGTTTTTGCCAAATCATCCACGAGGCGAATTCCCCTATCATCAGACAGGAATGCGGGCTTTTCAACAGCAAGTTGGAGGAGATGGCAGTGAACCAACCTCATAACGCACGGTGTTTTGCAGGGATTCAGCTGACTGCGGTGCCTGTCCGGAACGGCTCGGAACATGTGGTGTATTTCAAAACCGGGCATGTTATGCCGGCGCGGCCCGCCGCCAGGGATTTCGCCAAGGTGATGCACCAGCTTTCCGGGGCTGGATTGGAAACCCTCACCCAGAAGGCCAAGAAAGCTTGGCTGGCCATTCCGGTTATGGAGCAAGAACGTTACCGAGCTTCCGTGGATATCTTGGCCGCATTCACAAGAAAGACCTCCGGCAAAGCTAGGGAAGATGAGGTGGATTCAGATCATGCGGGGCCGCTGTTGATGCGCGAGGCACAGCGATACATCGAAAAAAATTCTGCCAAGCAGTTGAAGTTCTCGGAAGTGGCTCAAGCCGTGGGTCTGAGTCCGAATTATTTCTGCTCGAAATTCCGCGACTTCACCGGGCTTACCTTCACCAATTACCTTGCGGGCATCCGGGTAGCCTGCGCAGTTCGACTCCTAAGTGAGCCTAGCAGACGAATCAAGGAAATCGCATACGATACCGGCTTCAATTCGATCTCACAGTTCAACCGGGTTTTCCACGCGGTAACGGGCGTATCACCGTCGGCCTGCCGACTGCGTGGGGGGGCGTAAACAGCGTCAGCAGGCGGATTCACCATCGTCTTGCCTGCGGTAGGTTCTGCGACCGGGCCTTACGCATGATCCCAAACGACTCCCTCGGTTGAGATTGTTGATGCAGCGTTAAAATATGCGTATCTTTCGTAATTGCCGCGCACATTACCTTATTGCG
>JAIXVN010000129.1 GCA_027483005.1 Verrucomicrobiaceae bacterium | reverse complement strand
TTCTTCACCAGCGACATCGTCGCCAAGGTGTCCATCAATTGCTCCAGGCGGATTGGGCTGGATCCATAGTACGCGACGAGCAACGCAACTCCGACCGCAGCCGGGAGTCCCCAGCAGCCAATCGCCCGCGCCCAAGTGGCACCTTCCCGACGAACCGCAGTCCAGATCCCGAACACCGCGATCACGCCCGTCGCAGCCACGGCAAGAGGATGAATCAGGGGAGATGCCGCCAGCCCGATGGTCGAAAGCATCGCCTCAACCTTCCCTCGCCAAAGCCCGCTCCGGCCTCCCAGCAGCGGACTGGCCGCCAGCCACAGGGTCAGGGCGGCGAGTGTCTCCGGCCGGTAGAGAAAAGCCATGCTGCAGAACCAGCCTTTCTGGAGGATCACCGTCCCGAAAGCCACCAGCACCGCAGCTCTTCCGCCCCCCATCTGGCCAACCTTCCGGGCCACCAATCCCGCCGTCAGAAGCCTCAACCCGTGCAGAACCAACGCGTCCCCCATCGGTGACCACGACCACAGCGGCAGAAGCCACGACCTCAGCAGCGGCCAGCCAAACCAATGATAGCCCCATTGAACATCAAAGCCCTCGAACTGACCCACAAACGGCCAGCCAAATCCACCGGCCCCGCCAAGGGCCGCACCCGTACTCTGGAAGCCATCCGGAAACCCGGGCGAAACGGCATACCATCCCACCCACATCGAGAGGACCAACCAGGCAAGCCCGATTCCCAGGCACATCCCCCAGGTCATCGCATCGCTGCGGTCACCAGCAAGAGGGACCTCCATGGAACTACCAGGGCTTCTCATCCGATCGATCCCGATTCAGCCAACCAGTCGCCAAGATCCTCAAGCATCCGCTCCCGTGAGTAAAGATAGCCGCCATTTCCACCCCAGTGAGAGGCGTGAAGCGAACGCATGTCGTAGCTGGCAGGGGCCGGACCCTGGCCACCCAGTTCCTTTCCGGGGAAAAAATGATCGCGAATCTCGGAAGTGCCAAGTGGCTCGGAAGAGACATTCAGAAGCTCAATCCCGTTCGACCAAACCGTTTCAATGTCGGACGCCAGCCGCCGGGTGTCGTAATACTGGAACACTCCGTCCGGATGAACCTTGTCGAGACCGTTGTCATGGATCAGGTCGAAGATGACATTCTTCTTCAAACCCGGTCCGAACAGTCCGGGAAGCCGCAGGATGGCCACCTTCGGAAACAACTCCCGGATCCGGTCCTCAACCTCCAGACGATGGAGTCCATAGGCGTGGTGCCCGGTCCGATCGATCACCGTTGACTCATCGACACCGCGCGGGGATGGATAAACATCGATCGATGAGATCAAGGTGAACCGCTCTGCCTTTGCTTCGGCCAGAGGCTCCAGCAGTCGATTGATTCCTGCCCGATCCTCCTCCGGATGGAGGTTTGCCCACCATTTCATCGCCTGGACCCCGGCGCAGATGATGTGGTCGAACGACTGCCCGCGGATCTCGTCGATGTTGGTGGAACGAAACAGGTGATCGGGCTGAAGCGCCTGGTGCAGCACTCCTCCCACAAAGCCGGTGTAGCCGATCAGGGCGGTTTTCATGGTTGGGAAATCGATTCGGGAATGGTTGGGGTCAACTGCACGCAGGCATTCCGAAGGGTTGCCAGAATCCTGGCAGCCGACTCCGGCCCGAGATGGACGGAATCCGTAAAGGTCAACTGGGCTCTTGGAATCTGGGATTCCAGATCGAGGAAGGGCACACCCGTCTTTTCGTGAATCCTGGCGGCCACGGTCTGGATTTCATCGATCTGGCGCTGCTTCATCGGACCTGCCGGGTAGCGGGCAAGCAGCACACGGACTCCATTCTGCCGGGCCTTGAGGATGCAATCGGTGAGAAGCTGGATTCGTTCCTTCTGCAGGTCTGTCAGTTGCGCCTGCTGCAGAGGTGACGGAGGCAAAGGCGAGGGGACCTCTTTCAGGGCGAAAGGCTCGGCCACCCCTTTCCAGCGCCTTCCCAGCAGATAGCCATAGAGCATCCCCGTTGGCCGGCTGGAGGCACCGAGAAGCGGCACTTTTCCGCCGATCTTGAAGCAAGGCCCCCTCGATCCCTCGACAGCGGGAGTGTCCGCGAAGCCGAGGCTGTTGAAAGCCGTGTTGATCTCGACGACAAGCCACTTCGGTCGGCCCACCACTCCTTCGGAAAGGAGGGTCAGTCCATCCAGCGGCGATCCCCCATCCGAGCCAAGGTTGGCCACATCGGGATTCCCGAACTCACGTCCCGGCAGTCGGCCCGAGATCGATGACCCCGAAAGCGCGATCTCCGCTCCCGGCGCGATCGCCCCCTGGAAGCGGCTCAAGGTGCTGTAGTAGTTCGACTCGGTTTTGCCGGTCGCGAGATTGAGCCCGAAAAAGGCAAGCGCCTGGACGCCAAAGCAGCCCGTCAGGCTCAGCAGGAGGGCCAGGGTGAATCGGGAAGTGGAGGGTTCCTGGGCCATGGTCGGACTAGAATTGGAAGTAGATGAAGCCCTGGGGGGCACCGGAATTGGTCAGCGTCAGGAACAGCATGACCCCCAGTGCCACCGCCTCCAGCCCACTGGTCTTGAAGCGGGTGAGCCATTCCTTCCTGTGCTCCGCGACCCAGCCGAGCACGTGATAAAGGATGGCGGCGGAACCAAAGATCGTGACCCCGAACACCACTGGACCGACAGGTTTTCCGGGAGCGAGCAAGCCCTTCAGATAGAGTTCAATCTGATGGAGGTCCGGCATCAGGAAGGTCAGCCAAAGCAGTGTCACAGCATGGAAGGTGTAGGCCCACCCCAGGGCCGCACGGAGGAAGGAGCGTGGCTGGGCGGCCTGTTCGCGGGTGACCTTGCGGAAACAGAATCGCTCGATCCCGAGCAGAAGCCCATGGAGTGTGCCCCACAGGGCGAACTTCCACTCCGCCCCGTGCCAGAGTCCTCCGAGGAACATCACGAGGAACAGGTTGAGATACGTGCGGGCCTCACCCTTGCGGTTTCCTCCGAGTGGGATGTAGAGATAGTCACGCAACCAGGCGGAAAGCGACATGTG
>JAIXVN010000056.1 GCA_027483005.1 Verrucomicrobiaceae bacterium | reverse complement strand
GTAGCCACCGCCGCCGCCACCCTTGTAGCCACCGCCGCCGCCGCCACCTTTGTAGCCGCCGCCACCGCCACCGCGATAGCCACCACCGCCGCCGCCACCGAAGCCCTTGTTTTCCTTGGGCTCGGATGCGTTGACACGGAGGGCACGGCCCTGGAGGTCGTATTCGTTGAGGGCTTCAACCGCAGCCTCAATCTGGCTCTGGTCACCGAGGGTCACAAACGCGAATCCCTTCGAGCGTCCGGTTTCACGGTCCGTGATGATCTTGACCCGTTCGACCGGGCCAAACGAGGCAAAGAGACCAGTGATGTCTTCTTCCGTCGCGCTGTAGGGCAGGTTGCCCACGTAAATGTCCATTTTCGTCTATTCTCAGATTACGCCATCACGGTGAACACTTCCTGAGACCATGGCGTGAGACCAGACGAAGCGCGATCACACCTCTTGTGCCGTGTGAACACACAAGCCTATGGGCTACAGCAAGCGGCGACGCAAGAAAAAATCTTTTTAGAGGATTGCTGCGGAAACCGGTGGCCGGACTGGAATCCCATGCTTCGCGAAATGTTTCTTCGCCTCGCCGACGGTGTGCTTGCCGAAGTGGAAGATGCTCGCGGCGAGGACGGCATCGGCCTGACCCTTTTCGAGGACGTCGACCATGTGATCAAGGTTGCCCGCGCCACCACTGGCGATGACGGGAATGCCGACTGCTTTGGAAACCGCGGCGGTGAGTTCAAGATCGTAGCCGGCCTGGGTGCCATCGGAATCCATGCTGGTGAGCAGGATCTCCCCGGCTCCGCGACGCCAGACCTCCTTGGCCCACTCGACGGCATCGAGCCCGACCGGGGTGCGGCCGCCGTGGGTGTAGACGCCCCATTTTCCCGGGCCCTCCCGTTTCGCGTCGATCGCGACCACGATGCACTGGCTGCCGAAGGCCTTGGCTCCGGCGTCGACGAGCGAGGGATTGTTCACGGCGGAGGTGTTGACCCCGACCTTGTCGGCCCCGGCCCAGAGCATTTCCCGCATGTTGTCCACACTGCGGATGCCGCCGCCGACGGTGAGGGGGATGAAGCAGTGTTCGGCGGTGCGGCGGACCACATCGACCATGGTGTTGCGGTTGTCGGACGAGGCGGTGATGTCGAGAAAGACCAGCTCGTCGGCCTCCTGGGCGTTGTAGGCCATGGCGCACTCGACCGGATCACCGGCGTCGATGAGGTCCACGAAGTTGACGCCTTTGACGACGCGGCCGTCGGTCACGTCGAGACAGGGGATGATGCGTTTGGCGAGCACGGGAGGAGGAAAGCGTTGGAAGGGGCGGACGCCAAGCAAAACGCCCGGCCGCAGGGAGCGGACGGGCGTTTTGGGAAATCCGTGGTCACCGGAGCGGGTCCGGTGGGCGGCCTCAGGCTTCGAGCTTCGGCTTGCCGGCGCGGCGGACGGCTCCGAAGCGCTTGGTGAATTTGTCGATGCGACCTTCGGTATCGACGAACTGCTTCTGACCCGTGAAGAACGGATGGGAATTCGAGGTGATACCCATCGAGATGACGTTGTGCTCAACGCCGTCGATGATTTCCTTCTTGGCCGACTCCTTGGTGGAGCGGGTGATGAAACGCGCACCGGTCGTCATGTCGACGAACACAGCCGGGTTGTATTTGGGATGAAGATCCTTTTTCATGAGAATGCGGTTCCTCCACGTTTCCGACGCGGCGGGGGCGGGAGAATGGCCAAATTTCCCGACCTGTCAAGCAGAGGGGCGGGGGGAAGGTATGAAATTCGAAATGAAAAGAAATTCAGTCGATCCGCATCTGCCAGAGGCCGGAGATTTCGCGGTCCTGCCAGGCGGGGCGGTGTGAAATGGGATCCTGGAGGATGCGGCGGGTTTTGCGGCCCCCGGTGAAGACGAAGGACGGGCATTCCAAAGGGATGACTTCGAGGCCGCGATAGTAGGAGGCCTTGAGGGTGGCGACGGCCTCCTCGCCGAAGGCTTCCGCCAAATGCTCGCGAAGGAGGGCGGTTTCGGTCTTGCCGAGGAAGAGGAAGGCCGGGGTTTCGCCCTGGCTGGATTTCGAGCGGATGAGCTCGGCGATGGCGGCGGAGTCCCAGCTCTCCTCAAAGGTAAGTTCGGTGGCGACTGGTGTGTTGTCGGGAATGGGGGCAGGGTGGATGAGGTCGTTCATGGCGTGCAAGGGGGTCAGCACGCGGAACTTAACCTTTTCTCCCGAGGTCGCAGGTCGGGAAGGGTGACGATTTTGGAAGAGGATCGGGGATTTGAGATCGGGATTGATGAATGACGATTGTTGATTGCTGATTTTTGATTTGAAGAGGCTTATTCCTTTCAAAATTCAGCAATCGTCAGTCATCAATCGTCAATGACGCTGACCGCTGCTCGATTGGGCCAGGGGATCTGGATTCCTTATCTCCGATCCGCGATCCATCTCCATGCGATCTCGCCCCCCACGGCGGCGTGGCGGATCCATTCGTGGGCGAAGTCCCTGGCACTTTGCCAGGGGGATCCGGACGCAAGGCAGAGCAGCAGGGCCATGACGAGAAGATTGGCGAGGTAGATGACGACCAGGGAAAAGAAGGTGCCGTTTTCCTTCAGGTCCGGTTGATCGCGCGGGATCATCCAAAGGGTCCAGACGAAGTGGAAGGTCCAGGTGACACCGGTGGCGGCGAAGAGCACCTTGTCGGCATGGACAGGCAGGCCGGTGGTGTGGCGGAATAGCATGAAGACCGCGACGGCGACGACGGACCAGAACGGCACGAAGTAGGGGGAGAGCGCGATGATCAGATTGGTCTTGTTGGTGGTGATGTAGCCGCCCTCAAGGCTGACATGCATTTCGGTGACTTTCCCACAGAACAGGTAGACGAACATCGCATGAGTGAGTTCGTGGCCGAGGACATAGAGATAGAGGAAGACGGATTGCAGCAGGCCGGAGAAGAACCAGCCGCCCATCACCAGGGCACCAGTGGCGAAGTACCAGAACTCGGAGGTTTGCCAGAAATCGCGGTCGATGGCGGCTCGGGAAAACTGTCCGAAGAACGTGAAGGTGGTCACCACTCCAAAGGGGACGAGGATCAACCCGAAGATCCAACGCATGAGGCGGTTGAGGAAAGGGATGCGGTCGAACTCGTATTCGCCTTCCGCAACCTCGGATGGAGCCGGGCTTGAGGAGGCGATGGCGGCCTGGATGGACTTCTGGCCGCGCTTTTTGTCGAGCCGACGGTTCTCCTGGTCGAGAGTGCGGGGGTTCTCGGCCTGGATGGATTTCTGGCTGCGCTTTCCGATCCGGCGATTGGCCTTGTCGTGTGCGCGCTGGTTTGCGGCCCGCAGGACCTCGGCGAACGAGGGGCGGGGCCGACGACGGTTTTCCGCCAATCGATCGGAGAGCTTGATGGAGCGGGGCCGGGCCATTCGGTGGCCGCCTTGATACTTTGGGGAAGTTAAAGAATCAAGGGGGCGATGGGCGGTTCAGACGATTTTCAGCCGGGCGAGGTCCTGGCTGTCGATCAGGCCGACCGGGCGGCCGTCGGCGTCGAGGACCACGACGTCATCAATGCGGTTGCGGCCGATGGTTTTCACGGCTTCGGCGGCGAGGGAGTCGGCGTGGACGCTGACTGGCTTGCGGGTCATGAAGTCGGCGACGGGGCGGTCGGCGAGATCGGCGTTCTGCTGGAAGCAGCGGGCGAAGTCGCCATGGGTGAAAATGCCGGCGAGCGCGCCATTTCCGGAAAGGATCAGGCAGGCACCGGAGCGGGCGGCGGTCATGGCGGCGAGGACTTCGCGGATGGTGGCGCTTTCGCCGACGGTGGCGAGTTCTCCGCCGATGCGCATGATGTCGGAAACCTTGGTGAGAAGGGCCCGACCGAGCGCGCCGCCGGGGTGGTAGCGGGCGAAGTCCTCCTCGGTGAAGCCGCGGGCCTCCAACAGGACCATCGCGAGGGCGTCGCCCATGACGAGCATGGCGGTGGACGAGGAGGTGGGAGCGAGGTTGAGCGGGCAGGCCTCGCGTTCGACGGAGGTGTCGAGGGTGAGGTCGCTGTGCTTCGAGAGGGTGGAGTCGGTCCTGCCGGTGAGGGCGATGAGGCGGACGTCGAAGCGCTTGATGAAAGGCAGCAGGTCGAGGAGCTCGGCGGTTTCCCCGGAGTAGGAAAGGGCGACGACGGCATCGCCATCGGAAAGCAGGCCGAGGTCGCCGTGGAGGGCGTTGAGGGAATTGAGGACGACTGCGGTGGCACCGGTGGAATTGAGCGTGGCGGCGATCTTGTGACCGATGTTTCCGGATTTTCCGACGCCGATGACGACGATCTTGTTGCGGCGATCGAGGGTTTCCTTGAGCAGCGTCACGGCCTGCCCGAAGGAGTCATCGAGACGGTCTGCAAGCCGTTGCAGGGATTCCGTCTCGATGCCGATCACGCGGCGGGCTTTTTCAATCGCGTCCATGGGCGGAGCATGATCATCGGCTCTGGAAAGGTCCAAGCTTGAAGATGAGCCGGACTTCATTCCGGCGCGCCGGCCTTGATCCAGTCGAGCACGGCCTGCTGCATGCCGGGGGCCACGGTGGGAAGCGGGTAGGGCGGCATGCTCTTGGTGCCGATCATGCCGAGGATCGGGCTCTTGGCGGGCTCGGCGAGGTTCACCTTGGTGAGGATGCCCTGGTAGGTGGAGAGGTCGTGCTGGGTGCCGGTCATGTGGCAGGGCAGGCATTGCTTTTCGATGAGCGACTCCTTCAGCCAGCGGTAGCTGACGGGCTCGGAGGGGCGAGGCGTTTCCGGTCCGACCGGGCGAGCGGCGGTGGTGCGGCCGGCGAGCTTGTCGAAGTGCTCGATGAGCTGCTGGTAGGTGTTGCCGTTGCCGGGCTTTTCCGGGACGCGAAGGACTTCGGGCTTTCCAGCAGGAGCGGGAGGGACGGCGGAGGAGTCCGGGTGCAGGCGGTTGAGGGTGGCGTAGAGGTCCACTTGCACGGGCTTTCCGGCTGCGTCGTTGAGCAGGCCGTGAACCTGGGTGCACATCGCGGGCTGGAGGGTCGGGATTTCGAGGAAAATCGACTGGCGATCGGACAGCAGGGTGATCGAGCGGATTTCCAAGCGGTCATGGCCGATTTCCTCGGGATGAAGCACCGAGTATTCGGGCGAGCCGTAGGTCTGGTGCGAGTCGATGACGTTCCACTGCTGGGCGAAGAAGCGGCTCGTTTCGGGCTTGGAAACCGGATGGTTGAAGCGGAGTTCGATGCCGTTGCGGCAGGCCTTCCAGCCGGAAATCCGGGTCTCGTCCCGACCCGTGTAGCGGATCCGGTGAAGGCAGCCTTCGGTCACGCCGTAGTCGCCCCAGCCATCGAGTCCGGTGACGATCACCTGGCCGTCGACCGGATTCACCGCCAGGCGACAGGAACCGCTGGAAAACTCGCCCGGCATCGGGACCAGGGCGGCTTGTGGGGTTCCGTCGGCGACGTCCCGCAGCAGCTCATACCAAGTGCCCGCCCCGAAGCTGATGCCGAGCATTTCCTTTCCGAGCGGACCCATGCGGGGCTCGTTGAGGAAAAGCCGGCTGCCCGGAGAGTTGTCGACGCCGCGCGGGAGATGGAGGAGTCGTTTGAGCTTGGCGGAGGATTTCGCGTTCTCCGGGACATCCGACTCGAAGATCGTGCAGGTGCCATTGTTCTCGCCTTCGGAGGAGTCCGAGAGGGCCAGTCCGTCTGCGCGTATGCCCAGGCCAAAAGGATTCCGCGAACCGTGTCCGACCTTGGTCAGGACTTTTCCATCCGCGCTCAGTCGAAAGATGCCCGAGAGCGTGTTGAAATGGAAGTTTCCTGCCGCATCGCGCTGTAGGTCATGCCCGGTGGCATCGGACGTGGGCAGGTCCATCTGGTTGAAACGCTCGATGAAGTCGGCTTCGCCGTCGCCATTGAGGTCAAGCAGCTTGAGGATGTTGCGGCGGGCGTTGACGAAGGGCACGCCTTCAACCACCGCGATTCCCAAGGGAAGGTCGAGGCCGCTGGCGAAACGCTTCCACTCGATCTGTTGGAGGTTTCCGCTGAGTCCCTTGACTTTCCAAACATCGCCGACCAGCGTGGAAATGTAGGCCGTGCCCTTGGCATCGAACGCGATGCCGCTGAGGGTCATCGGCGCGTGATACGGATTGTCCGACGGCACCGGGATGTCGTCGATTTCGTAGGCTCGTCCGCTCGCGGCTGGATCGGCGTTGAGCTTTCCGGAGACCTTGAGGGTTTGGGGAAAGCGCGAGGGTCCTCCTGCGACCAGCGAGGAAGGTTTCGTGGCTGATTTCAGTTCCGCTTTCAGACCTTCTTCTGCCGCTGCCGCATCCGCAGTGTCACCGCTCCAGGTGGCGACGATCATCCGGGCGTTCGGTTGCAACCTCGACAGTCTCAGCCCGCCACCATCCGCACGGGCGGTGAGGCTGATGCTCGACAGCACCAGATGCCGGACACTTTTTCCGCCCTCATCTCGACGGATGAAAAGCAGGCCCGCATTGGATTCGGATCGCGCGATGGATTCCGGCTTGAGAGGCAGGCCGACCACCTCGGGCAGTGTGAAATCGAGCTCCGCCGGCACGATTTTGGAAAACTCGAAGTCGCGCAGCAGAAAGGAATGTTTCCCGTCCTTGGAGGTCGTGAGGGAAGGCCTTTCCAACAACCCTCCTGTCCCAAGATCCCAACGAAGCACGACCGCATCGCCATGGAGATAGTAACCCGCATACCTCGCCGCTGGCTTTCCCGCGAGGGACCACTCCGGGCCGGTTTGCTGGAAGCGCGCCTCGCCATTCACCTTCAGATTCAGGCCGAAGCGGTCCGCTCCCTTGTCGAACGCATGCTCCGGCACCTCCAGCGTCGCTTTTGGCAACGTGGACTTCAGGCCCGGTCGCAGCGTGTCATAAACCAGCACCGCAGGGCCCTGGAGCAGATTCAATTCCCCATCGCCATTGCGTGCCGTCACCGTCGTGAACTCCGGACCCTGATTGCGGACAAAAGCGGTTGTGTTCTTCTCATTCGTCACGCCCCAGTGCCCGCGTCTCCCACCGTCCAGGCCGGGGAAGGGGGGCAGCAGCCTCGTTTGATCCTCTGGATTCGCGAGGTGGTAGGCAGCCTGCCGGGCATAGAAATCGTAGATCCGGTAGCGGTTCACCTCCTCACCGGAAAAGCGGTGAACCTCCCGACCTCCCTCCGTCGCATAGTAAGGCAGTGGGCTCAGGTTCGAGCGCAGCGGTTGCTCGCCATAGCCCTGGCCATGCGTTTCAGCGGATGAAACAAGAAGGACCCATACCAGTGGCCGGAAAGTGGAAATCTTCATGAGCAGG
>JAIXVN010000475.1 GCA_027483005.1 Verrucomicrobiaceae bacterium | reverse complement strand
GTTGTCCGATCTTCCAGTGCATGAAAACTGTCCGCTTGCAGCGTTTCGCGCCGCATCGTAGCTTTGCTGCCATGAAGTTTCTGACAATCCGTAAATCAATGACGGCTTTGCTTTTCGCCGCAGGCGCTCTTCTCGCGGCGGCCGATGAGGACTTCAACAAGGTGGACGGTCCCAACGTCCGGGTGATGCGCAACGAGGACGGCTCGAAGACGCTCTTCCTCCGCAGTCCCGACAACAAGACACTCACCAAAAAGACCTTCACCGCCAACGGAGTTCTTGAACTCCTCACCGTCTATCGCATGGACGCCAACGAGAACCCCCTGAGCTGCAAGATTTACGACGGGCAGAAGCAGGAACTCTTCAAGGTCAGCTACGGCTACCGCAAAAGCGACGGCCAGCTGATCGAGGAACGCATGTTCGACTCCCGCGTCCGCCGCGTGAACCCGGTGGACGGCGTCACGGAAATGCCCGTCCGGCGCTTCATCTACACCTACGACGGCCAGGGCAAGCGCAGCCGTGGCCAGGCCATCACTCCCCTTCCCGGCAAAAGCGCGGACGAGGTCTATCGAAAAGGCGCGGCTGATCCCGACAATCCCTTCAAGCAGGCCACTCCCGTGAGCCCTTCGAAGCGCTGAAGCCACCCGGAGCATGATCGCAAAACGCATCATCTTCGAGGGTCGCGTTCAGGGCGTTGGTTTCCGCTACACTGCCAAGGACCTCGCCAAGGGCTTCGACGTCTGCGGCACGGTGAAAAACCTCGATGATGGCAGCGTCGAACTCCAGGTCATGGGCGAACGTGCGGAGGTCGAGGATTTCATCCGTGAAATCTCCGAGGAGTCCGCCGTGGCCCATCACATCCAGAACGTGACCCGCGAGAGCATCCCGCTGTTGGAGGGTGTGAAGGGCTTTCGGATCGTGCAGATGTGAAAAGGGAAACCTTTCCATCATCACTTGCCGTTCACCCCGGATCATCGCTCCCCCGCACTGAAGGCATCCCGCTCGCCTCATCGAGCGGTCGTGAATGCCCCAGTTCATGCTGCACGTGGTGACCCACCTCGAGGGCGATGAGATAACCTCGGGCAAGGACGACAAGCCATGAAGCTCCGCCATCCGAGCAAAATATGCGGAGACTAGACGAGTTGGCGGGTAGTGGCTTCCGGCGATCCCACCGACACTCGCCCCAGTCCTGCACGGGATACCAACCCCGCACCCACCATGAACTCACTTCTTGCCTCCACCCTCGTCGGCAGCCTTTGCCTTGCTCCCGCCTTCGCCTGAACAGTCTTGCCAGGCATCACCACCACTCCGACCTCCAGCACCTCGGACGCGTTTGCGAACGCCCGGCGCCCGATCACCAACCCCACGCTGTTCGACCTCGCCCTGCCCGCCACGAACATCCACCCGATCGTGATGTTCCACCGCCTGCCCGACTTCGTGCAGACCACCGCCGGACCGGTAGCCATGGGCGGCGATGTTCAGGTCTATGCGCTCCAGTTTGAGATCGCCCTCAGCGAGCGCCTCTCCCTCGTCGCCACCAAGGATGGCTACGTGGACATCCATCCCGACACCACGCCGCTCTGGTCCGACCAGTCCGGCTTCGCCAACCTCGGTGCCGGCTTCAAATATGCCTTCATCCTCGATCCCGCCGCAGGAAACGCCCTGAGCGGCACCATGACCTTCGAGCTTCCGACCGGAAATCACGACGTCTTCCAGGGCGAAGGCAAAGGTGGCGTGAACCTCATCCTCTCGGGCCTGAAAATGATCGGTGACTGGGAATTCGCAGGCGGAGCGGGAGTCCAGATCCCTTTCAGCAAGCAGCAGTCCACCAGCTCGCTTGTCAGCGCCCACGCCAGCTATGAGGTCTGCAAGTACTTCACTCCACTCGTCGAACTCAACTGGTATCACATCCTCGACACTGGTGACGGCCGCCGCAACTTCTTCAGCCAGGCCGGTGGCCTCGTGCCCGTCATCGCCCAGTTCGAAGGGGGCGACCTCCTCAACTTCGGAGCCCGCAACGCCTTCGCCAACCGCGACTTCGTCACCGCCGCCGTCGGTTTCCGCTCACGCCTGTTCGACCACGTCGATGCCGGTCTGGCCTATGAACTTCCGCTCACCAGCGAGGAAAACGGCATCATGAAGGACCGCATCACGGTCGATCTCGTCTGGAGATTCTGACCTGTGTCTGGGTGATCGGAGATCCGGCATTGGGGCGACCTGGTGCCGGATTTTTCATGCCCGGACAGTCCATCGATTTTCGGCTGGAAAGCCCGGGAAGCTTGCCTGATCTCCTGCGCCGCTCCACGATCCGCGCCATGAAACCACGCCCACGCGGCCAGGAACTTCAGGCCCGCGACAACCGCCACGTCCGCGGCACGGAAACCATGGCCCCGGCCCTCGATGAGGAGGACCTCTACCCGCTCGTGCAGGACAACAAGGACGCCTTCATCCTGATCCTCGACTGCGTGCAGGACCCCCACAACCTCGGGGCCATCCTCCGCACGGCCGATGCCGCCGGCATCCAGGCGGTCGTCGCACCGAAGGACAAGGCCGTCGGCATCACCGACACCGTGCGCCGCATTTCGGTGGGAGCCGCCGACCATGTCCCCTTCATCCAGGTCACCAACCTCGCCCGCACGATGGAGAAGCTGAAGGCCGCCGGTCTCTGGCTCGTCGGCACCTCGGATCGCGCCACGAAGTCGATCTACGAACTCGATCTCAAGGGCCCGCTCGGCCTCATCCTCGGAGCCGAGGAAAAAGGCATGCGCCGCCTCACCGAGGAGAACTGTGACTTCCTCGCCTCCATCCCGATGGCCGGAAAGGTCGCCTGCCTGAACGTCTCCGTCGCCACCGGCGTCTGTCTCTTCGAAGCCGTCCGCCAACGCCGCGGTGCCCAAGGATGAAGGAACCCATCCGCATCCTTTCCGACCTCCATCTGGGTCATCGTGTCTCGAGGATCAGCTCGGTGGAGTCGCTTCGTCCGCTCATCTCCGGAGCCGGCACCGTGATCTTCAATGGCGACACCTGGCAGGAGATGGCCCTGATGTTTCATGAGAAATCCGGCCGGATGCTGGAGGAGCTGAAGACCCTCTGCCGCAAGGAACAAGCCGAGTCGGTCTTCCTTTCCGGCAACCACGATCCCGGTTGGCCCGGCACCGGTTGGGTCGAGCTCGCAGGCGGAAAAATCCTCATCACCCACGGCGATGCGCTGTTCTTCGACGGCTCGCCCTGGAGCCGCGAAGCCATCGCCGGACAGGAGCGGATTCGCGAACTGTGGAAGCAGCACCACAGCGCCGCAGACGATGCGGGCGAACGCCTCAAGCTCGCCCGCGAGATCGCCCGCTTTCTCCTTCCGCGTGGATTTCCGAAGGGCAAGAAACTCTGGCACCGGGCTTGGGAAGCCGCCCATCCACCGCAGCGCGCGCTGAACATGCTGCACTCATGGCTGAATCAGGCCGATGCCGCCGCCGACTTTGCCGAGCACTATTTTCCGAAGGCCGAGGTGGTCCTCATCGGCCACTTCCACCTTTCCGGCATCTGGAAAAAACGGGACCGCCTCATCATCAACACCGGTGCCTACCTCCCACCCGGCAAGGCCCTGTGGGTCGAATGGAATGATGGCTGGCTTTCCTGCGGAAAGGTCATCGAAGCCACTGATCGCTGCACCCTCGGCCCCGCCGACTCGCGCTGGAGGATTCCGGTGTCCGGTTCGGACTGTCGGTGATCATCCCTCAAGAACCTGGCTCCCAAGGATTGAACAGCGAAATCCCGGTGGCTTCAAAGTCGGCGGTGTTCCGCGTGGCGAGGATGAGACCATGAACCTCGGCCGTTGCGGCGATCACGGAGTCCTCAAACGGTGTGTTGTGAGCAGCTCGAAAGTCGGCAGCCAGTTCAGCGATGGAGCGGTCCACATTGAGAATGCGAAAACGATTGGGGCGGGCGATCATTTGTCCATACCAAGCAGAAAGCTGAGCTGCAAAAACGGGATCACGAGGTTCAACTCTTCTGATTCCGAATCGAAGTTCGTTCAGAGTGATCACACTGAGGAAAGATTCTCTCAGGGTCTTCTGCCACGCGAGGACTCCCGGATGCATCCGAGCGTCCGCGCGACGCAATTCGGAGACGATGACGGTATCGAGTAGATAGCGCATCAGTCCCCGTCAGGATCGAGAGTGAACTCGCGGTGTTTCGTTGTTTTACGATCCGGCAGGGCAAAGTCCTTTTCGTAAAACGAGGCGGGCATGCCCGGGACTCGCATCGCTTCAGCCAAGCTCATGGAAGCTCCGCTCTCGTTTGAGGGAGAGTCCAGTTCGCGAGAAACAAGGTCGGCCATCCAAGCGGAAAGAGACTTGGATTGATTGACCGCGCGATGCCGCGCCTCACGGACCAATTCATCAGGCAACTTCAAGGTGACATTCATGACACTTCCAACCTCTTTCGTGCAGCACGAAAGCATGAAAGCACGACATCGTCAAGCGACCGCCCTCTCAAAACGCCACGCCGATCGCGAAGTGGAAGGCCCCGCTGGGTTCGCCGCCGTCGCGGGTGAGGTTGTGGCCGTATTCGAGGCGCACCGGACCGACCGGCAGATCAAAGCGGACGCCGAGTCCAGCCGCGACGTCGGGCGTTGCGCTTCCAAGTCCGTCGAACTTCCGGGAAAGCGATCCGGCATCCACGAAGCCCACGAGTTTCACCGGCCCGGCGATGCTGTGGATGTATTCCGCATTCGCCACCCAATACGCCTCGCCGCCGATCGGATAGCCCGTGAGGGATCTCGGTCCCATTTCCCGCTCGGCATAACTGCGGACACTGCGCGGCCCGCCGAGAAAGAAGCGGAGATCGATCGGGAAGTCATTCGTGTTGCCACCGGCCATCAGGAATCCGGCACGCGCCCCGAGGGCGATCTGCGCGTCCTCGCCGACCGGACGTCGCCAGGCTCCGCCGAGCTCGGACTTCACATAAGTGGTGGAAACCTCGCCCGTCACCGCTCCGATCTCGATCGGAAATTCCGCGTTCCAGCCCTTGGTCGGCAGGACCTTGCTGTCCCGGTAGTCGAGGCGCTGGTTGAAGCGGATGAAGGGATTGGCGTAAACCGTCCCACCCAGCAGATTCGAGGGAATGCCGTCCTCGTTGGTGTTCACAAAGGCCCAACCGGCGCGAAGATCCAGGGCGTAATGCTCGGACGCCTGCCATGACGCACCCGCCTCGCCACCGGCCCGCCAGGTGGTGTAGCCCTCGTTCAGGCCGCTCAACATGAACAGCCGGACGTTGCCTTTCACATCCTTGCCGAAAAGCCAGGGATTGGTCAGGCCCACCTCCCCCAGCAGCGTGCGACCGGTGATTTCAAATCCGCTGCTCAGGTTCATCATCATCCCGCGGTAGTTGCGGTCGTAGTACGAAACTCCTAGTATCGGCCCCTCGTAACTGCCGAATCCGGCCGAGACGGTGTAGCCGCGTGCGTCGGCCTCGACGAAATGCAGGGTGGCATCGAGGACATTGCCATCGCGCTCCTTCGTTTCCATGCGCACGGATTCGAATGCCCCGGTGGCCATCATCTCGCGCAGGCGCCTGTCCACGACGGTGTTGTCGAGGGTCTTGTGCTCAAGGTCCGCAAAGCGGCGGCGGATGCGGTTCTGGCGGGTTTTCCCAAGCCCCTCGAAGGTGAAGGTGCCGAGTTTGAAACTTTTGCCCTCCTCGATGGTGAAACCCGGAACAAAGCGTCCGCCCTCGATCCGGCTGGTCATGAGAATCTTCGCCTCGGTGAAACCGCGCTGGCGATAGAAGGTCTCCACCGCCGAGCGCATGCCATTGATGGAGGCGGTGTTGGCGGGCTGGCCGATGAACCTGCGGGCGTCTCCCGAGAGTGCATCGCTGCGCCTGGGGATGCCGACGACCGAGGGTTCGCTGATCAGGTGCAAGGGCCCGGGATGGGTGCTGATGACGAGGTCGGTGTTGCCATTGGCGGGATTGATGGATTGGGATTTCAACGTCGCGGTGGCGGTCCAGAACCCACGCGAGTGGAGCTCGGCCACAACCAGGTCGATCCCGGCGGCGACATCGTCCTGGATGAAGGGCGGCCTGCCCTGGATGCCATCGGAGCGCTTCTCTGCCGGCACCTCGTAGAGCTTGCTGAGAAGTAGCGCGTTCTTCTTGTCCGTGCCCTCGATCCGCACCT
>JAIXVN010000204.1 GCA_027483005.1 Verrucomicrobiaceae bacterium | reverse complement strand
TGGAAGAACTCGCCGCGTGGCTTGTCGGTGCGCTCGTAGGTGTGGGCACCGAAGAAGTCGCGCTGGGCCTGGAGCAGGTTCGCGGGGAGGACGGCGCTACGATAGCTGTCGTAGTAACCGAGCGACGCGCTGAACGCGGGGACCGGGATGCCGGCGAGGGTGGCCATGGAGATGACCTCGCGCCAGTTCTGCTGGAACTCGTTGAGGAGCTTCGTGAAGAACGGGGCGAGCATCAGGTTGCTCAGGCCGGGATCGGCGCGGTAGGCGTCGGTGATGTCGTTGAGGAAGCGGGCGCGGATGATGCAACCACCGCGCCAGATGGCGGCGATCTTGCCGAGGTCGAGGCCCCAGTTCTTTTCCTTGCCCATGGCGGCGATGAGGTCGAGGCCCTGGGCGTAGGAGATGATCTTGGAGGCGAAGAGGGCGTCGTGGACCTTTTTCACAAGCACGGCCTTTTCACCGGTGATCTCAGCCTTCGGGCCGTGGAGTTCGGTGCTGGCGGCGACGCGGGCGTCCTTCATCGAGGAAAGGATGCGGGCTTCGACGGCGGCGTTGATGGTGGAGATGACAACCGCGTTTTCGACGGCGTTGATCAGCGTCCACTTGCCGGTGCCCTTCTGGCCGGCGGTGTCGAGGATGAGGTCGACGAGCGGCTTGCCGGTTTCCGGATCGATCTGTTCGAAGATCTTCGAGGTGATCTGGATGAGGTAGCTTTCGAGGTCGCCCGCGTTCCAGTCGGTGAAGACGGTGGCCAGCTCGGCCGGGGTGAAACCGGCGGCCTTGAAGATGTTGTAGGCTTCGCAGATGAGCTGCATGTCGCCGTACTCGATGCCGTTGTGGATCATCTTCACGTAGTGGCCGGCACCGCCGGGTCCGATGTGGATCACGCAGGGCTCGCCATCGACTTTGGCGGAAATGCTTTCGAAGATCGGCTTCATCACGTCCCAGGTGGAGGCCGGGCCGCCGGGCATGATCGATGGACCCTTGCGGGCACCTTCCTCACCACCGGACACGCCGGCGCCGATGAAGCGGAAGCCGAGATCGCCGAGCCACTGGTCGCGGCGCTCGGTGTCGGTGTAGAGCGAGTTGCCGCCGTCGATGATGATGTCGCCCTTGTCGAGGAGCGGGAGGAGGGACTCGATGACCGCGTCGACCGGACCACCGGCCTTGACCATGATCATGATCTTGCGCGGCGAAGCGAGGGACTGCACGAAGTCCTCAAGCGACTTGGCGCCAACGAGTTTCTTGTCCGGGTGCTTGGCCACGAACTCGTCCGTGACGGAGGTGGTGCGGTTGTAAACCGAGACCTGGAAGCCGCGGGATTCCACGTTGAGAACGAGATTCTGACCCATGACGGCCAGCCCAATTAGTCCGAAGTCGCTATTGCTCATGGTGTGATGGCTTGGAAAAGCTGCGTCCGTTTAGGGAAGTCGAACCTGTCACGCAACCCCTTGTTGCCTTCCGTGGATGCATTTCCCACATTGCGGCTGTGAATCTGCCGAATGCGATCACCCTTTCCCGCCTGGTTTTGACCGTGATTTTCGTCGCGGGCACGGGCGCAGGCAGTTTCGTGGGTCACCTGATCGCCTTGATTTCCTTCACCTTGGCGGCGGCGAGCGACTGGTTGGACGGCTATCTGGCGAGGAAACTCGGGCTGGTCACTCCGCTCGGAAAGCTGCTCGATCCGCTGGCCGATAAAATCCTGGTTTGCGCCGCCTTCGTTTACTTTTCCGCCATGAATCTATGCCCCGTCTGGATGACGGCGCTGATCATCGGTCGCGAATTCATGGTCACCGGGCTGCGGCAGATCGCGATCGAGGCCGGTCAGGTGCTGGCGGCGGACAACCTCGGGAAATGGAAGACGACCTTCCAACTGACCTTCTGCATCACCGGCCTGGTGTGGCTGACCTTCTCGCACGTGCCGAAATCCGGCGTGGTCTCGACCTGGCTGCTGACGCTTTCCAATCCGCAGTCCTGGCTGATGCCGGTGTCGCTGTGGATCGCGGTGGCGCTGACCGTCATTTCCGGAGGCAACTACCTCTGGTCCGGCCGCAATCTGTTGAAGAGCTCAGGCCGCTGAAACCATCTTCCGCAGCGAGGGCGCGGCGTGGAGGATTTCGTGCTTCAGGACGGCGAGTTTCTCATCGACCGCCCGCCAGGGGATCGGCGCAAGGGAGCGGACGAAGCCATGGGCATCGAGCCAGGCCGCGAAAACATGAAGGTCATTCACATCGCCTAACAGATCGGCGAACTGTCCAACGCGTTCATCCGCGGCGAGACCGAGATGATGCAAGGCTCCGAGCCAGCCCTTGATCGCTTTCCGGAGGTCGTGGAACTCGTGCTCGCCATGTTCGGTGACGATCGAGCGGAGATTGGCGCGGACCTTCTTGCGCAGCTTCTTCAGGCCCTTTTCGGCCCGCAGGGAAAGGTGTTCCTCGGGGATCGCGCCGAGGGCCGCGCGGGTGTGGCGGAGGCGGACCTCGGCCCAGGTGATCGTCTGCCCAGGCGGATGCCCTGCGGCGGATCGCGCATGCTGCTCCAGCAGGGCCCCGATGGCGGCGACTGAAGTTTCTGCGGCGTGCGGACCCTCCGAAAGGGCGAGCCGCTGCCAGGTGGTGCGGCGGGAAACGGCATCGCGCGGGCCGCCTAACAGACGACCGACCGCTCCGATCGCCCGAACGGCGGACTTCGGCAGGCCGAAGAGGTTCAACCCGCCGCGAATCGATTTCCCGAGTTTCCGCAGGGCATGGGTTTCCTCGGCGACGCGACCCTTCGAATCGAGCAGGCCATGCAGGCGGTGCTCCATTTCATCGAGGGCGACGGCAATCTGGTCGCGCACGGCGGATGAGGATCGTTCGTCATTCATGGTCTATCAGAAATTAGCCCCTCGCTCCCGGCTTGTCAGCCACTGAAAACGAATCGAGGATGGACCCGTAACCTTTGTTTCCGAACCGCCATGAAAACGCTGATCCACCGTGCCCGGATTATCTCACCGGATGTAGATATTGAGAATGGAGCCCTGTTGCTGGAAGACGGCCGCATTGCCGCCGTGCTGAATCCGGGCGATGCCCACCCCGAGGCGGATCTGGTGATCGATGCCGAGGGGCGGATTGCGATGCCGGGCTTTTTCGACATCCACTGCCACGGAGCCAATGGCCACGATGTCTGCGACAACACGCTCGAAGCCATCCGCCAGATCGCGCAGATCAAGCTCAAGGAAGGCGTGACCACCTGGCTGCCGACCACGCTGACCCAGCCGCAGGACAAGCTGGAGGAGATCGCGGCGAAGTGTGCCGAGTACATGGCCGCACAGGACTTCTGCCGCACGCCGGGCCTCCACGTCGAAGGCCCTTTCATCAACAAGGAAAAGGCCGGGGCGCAGAACCCGGAGTTCGTGCGCCCGCCGAATTTCCCCGAACTCAAGCGCATCCACGACATCGCCCGCGCCCTGATCGTTTCGATGGCTCCTGAAATGCCAGGCGCGCTCGACGTGATCCGCGAGGCGAAAGCGATCGGCATCACCAGCTCGGCCGCGCACACCTCCTCGACCGCTGCACAGATTTTCGCCGCGAAGGAGGCCGGGCTCACCCACCTCACGCATTATGGAAATGCGATGACTCCGCTGCACCACCGCGAGATCGGCGTGATCGGCGCGGGGCTGCTCGATGACTCGATCATGATCGAGCTGATCTGCGACACCATCCACCTCTGCCCGGACATGCTCAAGCTGGTCTTCAAGCTGGTGCCGATCGACCGCCTGCTGATGATCACCGACTCGATGGCCGCCTCGTGGATTGGAAACGGCGAGGTCCTGTTAGGTGGCCTGGAAGTTGTGGTGAAGGACGACGTCGCCCGCCTCAAGCACGGTGGCGCGCTGGCCGGCTCGGCCCTGCTTTACAACGTCGGCGTGAAGAACGTCGCGGAGATCACCGGCCTGCCGCTGAGCCAGATCGTCAAGGCGACCTCGTGGAACCAGGCGCAGTCGCTCGGCCTTGAGGGCTTCGGCAAGCTGGAGCCCGGATTTACGGCGGACGTCGTACTTCTTGGCGACGACTTCTCGGTCTGGAAGACCTTCGTCGGCGGCGAGGAAAGGAGCTGAGGCTACTTGCCGATCTTGTAGGGAGACGCGACGCGGAAATCCTCATCCGAGAAGGTTCCCGTCGCGAACTTCCCACCCCGGAACGACTCCTGGGCGTTGACGCCGTAGGGAATGAAGAGCGTGGTGCCGTGAGGCTTCAGCTCGACATTCGACTGATAGAACATCGGCAGGAAGCCGCCGTCCGGGGAACTCATCGCCAGCGCCACATCGACGCCCGCCGCCTCGGCATTTGGCGGGCATTGCCAGGCGAGGGGCTTCAGCGGATCGAGCCCCATCGTCTGTCCGGCCACGTTCACGCCGCAGCGGGTTTCCTGGGAGGCATTGACGAAGAACAATTGCGGTCGCTCGGTGCGGGCGAGCTTGAAGATCGAGACCTTCGGGTCGCTCCACTTCTTCTCATTCAGCGGTTTTGTTAGAACCACGAGGATGCGCTCGCCGGACTGGCCGATGGTGAGCTTGGCCACTTCCTTGAAGGAGTTCACCTGATTGCCCTCGCGGCGAAAGAGCACGATTTCCGAGTCCTTCACCGGAGTGCGGACCGGCGAGCCGATGGCGTTCTGGGAGCAGGGGACCTGGAAATACTCGGTCTCGCTGCGTTTCACGAACAGGGCGGAGGGCGCGATGGCGGCCGGATCCTGTTCCTTCACCCGGACACCGCTGCCGCCCCCGGCAGGGGCCTGGGGTTTGGCGGGATCCGCGGGCGTCGCTGGGGCGGCGGTGCCCGTGGCAGCGGCGGAGGCGGGCGGGACATCGGCCTCGAATTCCGCGAGCGAAACCGGTCCGACGGGGACCACGATCAGATCGACATGGCTTCCTTCCGAAATGGGTGCGGCGGACGAGAGATCGAAAACGAATGGCAGCGCGACCAGGGCGCGGGAGAGGAATTTCATGAGATCGCGGTCAGGGAATCAGACTTCGTCGGGGGAAAGCCAGCGGAAGCTTTCGATCCGGAAGGCTCTGCCGAACTCCATGGCACCGCCGGTGGTGGGCTTCGGGTTGAGGCCGGCGACGTTCTCATCCGGGTTCAGAGGAATCGGGGTGCGCTGCACGACGGCCTCGCACCAGGCGCGGGCGGTGACGGCTCCGGAGCTGTCCTGGGCCTCGCCGTATCCGCGGACAACGAAGGTATCACCACGGGCGACGAGGACGGAGCCGATCTGCTGAAGGATGTCGGCTTGATTCAGGTGGGCAGCGGCCCCGACCCCCTGGGCGCGGGTGGCGGACACGCCGCCGGTATGATAGGACTCGTAGGTCTGCTTTTCCGGCTGGGCGATGGGGCCGCCCCAGTAGTCGGCTCCGTATTGGAAGTTTGCGGCAGCGGAGGCGGTCGGCATGACCCAGCCAGCCTGGCGGGTGTCGTTGAGGGTGGCCACGCTGTCGATGGCGAGCTGGATGGCACCGCCGTTGGCATGCTTGCCGCGCTTCGAATCGGTGGTGAGGACGAGTCGGCGGTTCACGAAATCGGAGACGCCGAGGAAGGGGCCGCGCTGCCGGACCTGGTTGGTGATCTCGGTGGCGAGAAGGCGGATCTCGTCGTCGGTGAGCTTTCGATAGGCGTTCCAGAATTTTTCATCGGTGGGGGCGAGGGCCTTGGTGGCACCGGCTTCCGGGAGTGTGACTCCGGCGAAGGCGGTGCCGGTGATCGAGCCCGCGGAGCCGGTTCGGTTCGGCAGGTTGACGTCGCGGAACGAGCGGAGCAGGCTTTCCCAGGCGTTGATGCTGGTGGAGTTCACATTGAAGCCGCCCTCGAGCCAGAGCGATCGCGCGGCGCGGTGGAAGTTGGCCAGCTCGGCGCGGCTGCCGTTGTTGGAATTGGCGGGATCGATCTTGAGGCGGGGATTCGGCAGCGGGTTGGACAAGTCCCAGTTGGAGCCGCTCCAGCCGCTGCGGGGGATGGCCGAGAGGAAATAGCGGTCCCAGAGGGCCTGGTTGACCTCGAAGCTGATGTCGTTGAAGAGGATGTCCTTGGTGCCGCCGCCGATCTTGTCGAAGCCGGTGATGTCGTAGTTTGAATCACTGGAGCCCGTGCCGCTGAGATTCATCACCTTGCTGCTCCAGAGGTTGTTTTCCTCGGTCGCGGTCCGTGAGGTCACGGCAGGGCGGGTGGTGACGTAGGGAGGAAGGAAGGAGTGGCCGATGATCTGGGTGGGGTGCCAGGCGAAGGGGGAAAGCTGCACGTGCTGGAGCGCGCCGAGGCTGACCAAAGGCACCGCAGTGGAGGGCAGGTCGTAAACCGGATAGGTGCTGTTACTGGTGGAGAATGAGGCATCGGTGAATACGGCGGTGCGGTATTTTCCATTGGAGGCGCGATGGGGAAGCACCTCGGGATCGACCCACTCCGACCATTGGCGGGCCTGGGCGATGGGGCCGTAGCTGTAGAGGTGCGGGCCCGATCCGTTGGAGATCCCGCTGGCGCTGACATTGACGTAGGCGAGGCCGAAAATGTTGTCGAATGGCCAGCGGTGGATGTTGGGAGCCCCGATGTTGTGATGGATCATCGGAGCCACGAACCACGGCTCGTTGTTGGACTGGCCCTGGGTTCGGTTGGCGTAGGTTTCGTAGAGAAAGCGGTAGCGCCCTCCGAAGGCGAGGAGGCTGTCGGGCGGGATCCCTCCGGCGGTCGCATCGCTGAGTTGATAGAGACGGGTGGGATTGTAGCCGACGAGCCAGCGGCCGTTGTTGCCGCGCGAGTAGTTGTCGAGCGAGATCTGGCGGACCACCGCCGGGCCGTTGCCGCTGAGGAGATCGGGGATTTTCACGGCCCCGGAGTTTCCGGCCAGCGAGTGAAGCAGCACGGTCTGGGTGCGGTTGGAGGTGTTCCAGATGATGCTGGAGTTTCCGCCGTAGCTGATCTTGGCGGTGGCGGCATTGAAGGTGGGAGGAAGCTCGGAACTGCCCGGCCATTCGCGGCTGAAGCATTTCATGTCCACCGGGTTGGAGGTGGCGCTGAGGACGTTCGAGCGGATGTCGGAGTCGCCAGCGGCATACGGGGTGACCCGCGAGCCTCC
>JAIXVN010000107.1 GCA_027483005.1 Verrucomicrobiaceae bacterium | reverse complement strand
CTAGCGAGAGGATTTCCAGATGCGAGGAACGATGAACATCCACCCCGCAAGCCAAGGCAGGCCACACTGCGAATCTTCTCCGATCTCCGATCTCCTCTTTCACCCGATGAACCCGAGCTTCTCAAAGCTGCCCTTGAGCACGGGCTTCGATGGGGTCTTGAGCCAATCCTCCAGCAACGTGGCGTAGATGCTGCGGAAGTCGGTGGTGAATTTCAGGTCGCCTTGCGAGAGATCGGTGAGGCTGGGATGTTTTCCGACGAGTCCGCCTTTCACCGCGTCGCCGAGGACGAAGAGGCAGGAGCCCTGGCCGTGATCGGTGCCGCCGCTGGCGTTCTCATTCACGCGGCGACCGAACTCGGAGAAAGTCATGACCACAACTCGGTCGGCATTGCCCTGTTCCTTGAGGTCGGCCATGAAGGATTTCAACGAGGCGTCGAGCTGCTGCAGCAGTCGCTCATGGGTGCCGACCTGGTTGTTATGGGTGTCGAAGCCGCCGTGGGAGACATAGAAAACGCGGGTGGGCAGCTTGCCGGCGATCATGCGGCCGACGAGGTTGAGACTGCGTGAAAGCGGGGTGCCGTCATACTGGACACGGCTCTTGTGCTTGGCGGCGATTTCCAGGATCTTCGCGGAGCTGACGCGGGCGTCGAGGGCCACGCGTTCGAGGAAGGCGAGGTTGCTTTCCCCCTTCACGCCACCGGTCTTTCCGCCGGCGGGCATGGCGATCGAGCTGCCTTCGGTCGGCGCGTCGTGATCATCATCGGGGCGGTTGAGGTCGTTGAAAAACTCCTCCGCCATGACCTTGTCGCCTCCGCTGTGGATCCAGCGATAGAGCTCGGGGGATGAAAGGCAGATGCCGGGATTCTTGACCGCTCCGAAGGACTCCGGCTGGGTCTTGTTGAAGCTGATGCCGACGGTGGGATCCGCGCCGGGGCAGGCATTGTCGAAGTAGCGGCCGAGCCAGCCGGTGTTCGAGCGGTTCGCGGGATCGGCGGTTTCCCAGATCGAAGTGGAGACGAAGTGCGAGCGGTTCGGGTTCGGGTAGCCGACACCCTGGATGATCGAAAGATCGCCTTCCTTGAACTGCGAGCCGAGCCAGGGCATGGCCGAGTTGAGTCCGCAGTAATCGGAGAGCTTGATGATTTCCTTCTCCGCCTTGGCAAGTCGTGGGCGGGCCTTGTGGTAGGCATCGTCGCCATAGGGCACGAGGGTGTTGAGGCCGTCGTTGCCGCCCGCGAGCTGGACCACCACGAGGATCGGCCCGTCCTTGCCGGTCACACCTTGAACGGCGAGGTCCTTGGAATCGTTGTGAAGCTGGGCAAAGGTCTGCTCGACAAACATCGGCACTGTCCAGGAAGCGGAGGCACCCAGCAGCGTGGAGCGGAGGAAATCACGGCGAGTTTTCATACAAATGGTTTCGAATTTCGAGTTCAGGATTTCGAATCTTCTTCAGCACAGCTGGTAGTCCGGCGTGCTCAGCATCAGGTGGATCAGTTCGGCGATCTCGTGGTTGGTGAAGACCACTCCGGCCTTTTCCTCGGCAAAGGCGAGGAAGCGCTTGCGATGGGCCTCGGGCAGCGGAGCCTGGAAAAAGCGGAAGCCGAGGGAGTCGATGAGGTCCTCGTGATTCTTTCTCAGCTCTCGCGGCACGACCTTGTCATAGTCGGGGCCTTTCCAGAAGCGTGCGGCGGCAGCCATGCCGTTGGCCATTTGCCCCTCGGCCGCGTTCTTGCGGAACATCTGGCGTTGGGCGCGTTCAGGAGAGGATTCGTCCATCATTCCGCCCTCTTCCATCATGGGAACATCGTTCGCCGCGAGTCCCGGAGCGTCCTGGGCCCCCTTGGTGATGAAGCCCGCGATGTTGTATCGGGTGAGGAGCGTGCTGGTGTTGATCCAGGCCTTTCCCCAATCCCAACCGGCCACGTTCGGTGGCATGAACAGCACCTGGCCGAGTTGCTGCTGTGCCACCAGCGTGTAGCCCTGCGGAGCTTCCCGAAGGTCGAGCTGCTTGAGCATCTGCACCAGATATTGGATCGGGGACTTCACCTGATTGCGCATGACCTCCGGAGAGTAGAACTGCTTGGAAAGGAAGATTTCCCTGAGCAAGGGGACGACTTCGTAGTTCGCGGCGCGGAACCCGGTGGCGAGTTCCTCGATGGCGGCCGTTGGAGGCTCCTCCGACGCGAAGAACTCCCAAAGCTTTCCGGCCATCAGCTTGGCGGCCTGGGGTTGTTCGAAGATGAGGTCGATCACGCCGTCGCCATCAAACTTCCCGGACTTTCCGAAGACTGTCTTCTCCCCTTCGTCCCACAGGCGCTTGTTGTGGAACACCGTGCCGTTCATTCGATTCAACTGATAGCCGGTAAAGGCGCGGGCTGCTTCGTGAATGTCCTTTTCGGCGTAGTGACCCTCGCCAAGCGTAAAGAGTTCCATCACCTCGCGGGCGAAATTCTCATTCGGCTGGCCCTTTTTCGACGTCTGGGTGTCGAGATAGAGCATCATCGCCGGATCCTTCGCGATCTCATGGGTCAGCGTGCGGAAGCTTCCGAGCGCGTGCTTCCGGAACAGCTCGTTCTGGATGATCAACAGTGCCGGCTGCTTCACTTTCTGGATCGAGGTGGCGAAATGATCATGCCAGAAAAGCGTCATCTTTTCCCGCAGCGGGGCCTTGGTGACCAGCATCGTCCGGAACCACCAGCCCTGGCCCTCGATGCCGTGCTGCCGGTTCTCGATCTGCTCCGCCTTCTGGCTCTGCTGGCGGACCTTGGCGGCCTCCTCCGGGGTCATGCCCTCGGTGGCACGGCGCGTTTCCAGGAATTGCTTCGCCCGCTCCCGCATGTCCTCGATGGCCTGCTCGCGGTTGGCCCATGAGGGAAGAGGGATCACCCCGATGGGCTCGGACGGATTCAACAGTGAATCGACGGCCTTGATCCGTCCCAGAGCATGCAGCGCCTTGATCTCGTCGGGACTTCCACCGAAGCCGGCTCGATTGAGCAGGTGGGCGGCTTCGAAGATGGACCAGGAATCGGGGGCTTGTGGGAGCATGGCGGTAAAGCGTTACGAACAGGAAACCCTCGCGCAGTCGAAAAGTTTCGCATCATGGATACGCGGAAAAACCCTGCCATTTCCCCAATTCCATCGCATGGTCCCGCCAAGCACTGCCGACCATGCCTCACGACCTCACTCCCGAACTCCTCAGCCCAGCCGGAAACTGGGACTGCGCCCGCGCCGCCGTGGCTGCTGGGGCCGATGCCATTTACTTCGGGATGCCGCGTTTCAATGCCCGTCTGCGCGCCGACAACTTCACCGAGCACGACCTCGCGCCGCTCATGGAATTTCTCCACCGCCGCGGCGTGAAGGGCTTCGTGGCGATGAACACCCTGATCTTCACCAATGAACTCGAAGACGCCGAAGCCCAGCTCCGACTGATCGCGGAAGCAGGCGTCGATGCCCTCATCATCCAGGACCTCGGCCTTGCGAAACTGGCCCGTGAAATCGCCCCCGGCGTGGAGCTGCATGCCTCCACCCAGATGACGATCACCTCGCCCGACGGCCTGGCCTTCATCGAAACCCTCTTCCCGATGGAGCGCGCCGTCCTCGCCCGCGAACTCTCCGTCCGGGAAATCGAGAAATTCCAGTCCTCTTCACTGAAAACTGAAAACTTAAAACTCAAAACTCCCCTCGAAGTCTTCGTCCACGGAGCCCTCTGCGTCGCCTACTCCGGCCAGTGCCTCACCAGCGAGTCCCTCGGCCAGCGCTCCGCCAACCGCGGCGAATGCGCCCAAGCCTGCCGCATGCCTTATGAACTCCTCGTCGATGGCGTGCAGCAGGACATGGCGGAAGTGCGCTACCTGCTTTCCCCACAGGACCTCGCCGCCGTCGATCTCATTCCCGATCTCGTGAAGGCCGGCGTGAAATCCTTCAAGATCGAAGGCCGACTCAAGTCCCCTGAATACGTCACCGCCGTCACCCGGGTCTATCGCAAGGCCCTCGACGCGGCCCTTGAATCCAATATCTCCGATCCCCAATCCCCAATCTCCTCCTCGGACCGCTACGAGCTGGAAATGACCTTCTCCCGCGGCCTCACCAACGGCTGGCTCGGCGGCACCAACCATCCCTACCTCACCCACGGACGCTTCGGCAAGAAACGCGGCCCACTCCTCGGTGAAATCATCGACTGCGGCCACGGCTGGATCACTCTTGGAAATCGCAGCGATGTCCCGATCCAGGCCGGGGATGGCGTGGTCTTCGATGCCGGGGAAAACCGCGACCTCGAACAAGGCTCGCGCATCTTCCGCGTCGAAGGCGATCGCCTCATCTTCCACCGCGAACTCAGCGGCATCAACTTCGAGCGCATCAAGCCCGGCCACACGCTCTACAAGACCTCCGACCCGAAACTCGACTCCGAACTCCGCCGTTTCTGGCAAAACGCGAAGCTGGAGGAAAACAAAACCCCGCTTCACCTCACCATCACCGGAAAGCCCGGCGAACCTCTCGTCGTCTCCTCTTCCTTCGATGTTGAGCGTTCAATGTTCGATGTTCGATGTTCCTCTTCCATGGAGCTCCAGGAAGCCGCGAAACACCCCCTCACCACCGAAACCCTCGCCGCGCAGTTCGGTCGCCTCGGCGAAACCCTCTTCGAACTCGGCTCGATCGACAACCAGCTCGAAGGCAACTGCCACCTCGCGGTCTCCGAGCTCAACCGCCTCCGCCGCGCCCTCGTCGATCAACTCCCCGAGCCCGAACTGCCCGCACCCATCGGACCAAGAAACGACCGCAGCTACCGCGATCTTCTACCAATCCCCGACCCTCAATCTCCGATCCCCCATCCACGCCTCAGCGTGCTCTGCCGCAGCCTCGAACAGGTCGAAGCCGCCAGCGAACTCGGCATCGAAACGATCTACTGCGACTTCGAAGATCCCCGCCGCTACAAGGACGCGGTGGCTCTGGTTGAATCCGAAACTCGAAATCCGAAATCCGAAATCATCCTCGCAACGCCCCGGATCTTGAAGCCAGGCGAGAACGGCTACCTCAAGCTCATTGAGAGCGCAAAGCCCGACGGTGTCCTGGTCCGCAATCTTGCCGCGCTGGAATACTACAAGCATCGTAG
>JAIXVN010000506.1 GCA_027483005.1 Verrucomicrobiaceae bacterium | reverse complement strand
CTTGCCGCCTTCGCGGGCGGATTGATAGATCGCGCAGATCAGGGCAACGGCCTTGCGGGCTTCTTCGGCGCTGACGGTTGGGACTCGCTTCTGTTCGCTCGACTGCACGACTTCCTCAAAATTGCGGATGTGGCCGGTGACGTTGATCGCGGTGGGATCGTTGGCGCCGAGGCCCGGCGCGGAGGTGGTCATCAGGTTTTCGCGGATGAAGGCATCCTCGTCGCGGCTGTCGGCGAAGTCCCAGATCTTGAAGGATTCGTCGGCCAGGAAGACCGAGCCCTGGGTGCCACAGACCTGGACTTCGGCCGGATGACCGGTGGACGACCAACAGGCGGTGGAGCCTTCGACGACGCCGAGCGCGCCGTTTTCAAACTCCAGCAGGGCCACGGCGGCGTCCTCGACCTCGATGCGCTCGTGGGCGATCAGGTCCATGCGGGCGGTCACGGCTTTCACCGGTCCGGCGATGTGGAGCAGGGCGTCGATCGTGTGGATCGACTGGTTCATCAGGGCACCGCCGCCATCGAGGGCCCAGGTGCCGCGCCAGCCGGCGGAGTCGTAGTATTCCTGGGTGCGCCACCATTTCACGTAGCAGGAGGCGGAGGTGATCTTGCCGAAGCGACCGGACGTGGAGGCGGCCTTGAAATGCTCCATCGCCGGGTGGAAGCGGCGGTTGAGGACGGCGGCGAGGGTCTTTCCGTTCGACTCGGCGGCGGCCATCATCAGGTCGATGCGCTCCGGAGTGACTTCGAGGGGCTTTTCGCAGATCACGTGTTTGCCGGCGTTGAGCGAGGCAAGGGCCGGGTCGAGGTGGGAGCCGGAGGGAGTGCCGATGGTGACGATTTCCAGTTCGGGGTCAGCGAGAAAGGCGGTGATGTCGCTGTAGGCTTTCGCGCCGAATTCAGCGGCGAGTTTTTCAGCACCTTCCGCGCGGAGATCGAAGACCGAGTGGAGCTCGCCACCCGTCATTTCCTGGATGGCCTTGGCATGAAAGCGGCCGATCATGCCGGCGCCGATGATTCCGAATTTCATGGGAGATCGAGTGGTGGGTTGGGTTGGGAGGCAGGTTTTTCAGGGAAAACGCCCTGCGAACGGATAAATGCCCCGGGATTTCCGGCCAAGGAGAATCGAAGCTTTGTCCATACCCAATTCGCGTGAAAGCTCCTTCTTTCCTTGCCCTGCGGCGGCCGGTCCGTTGGAGTCAACGGGCAACCCATGACAAACACTTCTGACACTCCGGCAAATTCGAACAAAAGTTGGTGGACCTATCTGAGTGGCTACCATTGGTTCGTTTTCGTTGTGGCCTCCTTGGCCTGGTTCTTCGATTGCCTGGATCAACGTCTCTTCTCATTGGCCCGAATCCCCGCACTGAAGTCCTTGATGCCGGGTACGCCTGAAGGGGATGTTCAGGCGATGGGCAAAGAAGTGACCGCCTTGTTCCTCATTGGCTGGGGGGTGGGAGGCATCATTTTCGGGGCTCTGGGGGACCGCTATGGCCGGGCGCGGATGCTGACGACCACAGTTCTGATCTACTCGATTTTCACGGGCCTAAGCTTTTTCAGCCGCTTCTATTGGGACTTCGCGCTGTTCCGTTTTTTAACAGGCGTCGGGGTTGGTGGTGTCTTCGGTCTTGCGGTGGCGTTGATTGCCGAAACTGTTCCGACCGCCGCTCGGGTTGGCGCGCTGGGAACCTTGCAGGTGCTTTCGACGATTGGAAACATCTCAGCGAGCTTCATCAAGATGGGGATCGATTCACTTGAAAAAGGTGGTACTTTCCAAGCAGGCGAGAGCTGGCGATGGTTGTTCCTGGTGGGTGCACTGCCAGCCTTTCTGGTGATCTTTGTTCGGAAATACCTCAAAGAGCCTGACTCTTGGCTGAAGCTCAAAGCCGAGGGCAAATTGCCAAAGGGCAATTTCCTTTCTTCCTATGGAACGATGCTGAGAAATCGTCGCTGGAGGAAAAACCTGCTTATCGGTTCGATTCTCGCCTCGACCGGAGTGGTTGGTCTCTGGGCGATCGGTGAGTATGCCGTAGATCTACAGCGCTTTGTTTTCCGCAAGCATTTCGAAGCCCAAGGATTGGCGGCGAAGGAGCTCAAGGATAAAGTCGACTCCGCGATCAGCCTTGTCTTCCTGCTGAACATGGCAGGCGCAGCAGTTGGGATGTCGATCTTCACTTGGTTGTGCATGAAAATCGGTCGAAAGGTCTCTTTCTTCATTGGGTTTGCATTAGCGGGCATTGTGACCGCGCTGGTTTATTGGAAGATGAATTCGCCGACGGATGCGATGTGGATGATGCCATTGATGGGCTCGGTGCAGCTTGGACTGTTCGCCTTGTTCTCGATCTATCTTCCGGAGCTTTTCCCAAGCAGCATGCGGAGCACCGGGGTATCATTCTGTTACAACCTAGGGAGGTTTGCTGCAGCCGGGGGGAGCTTCTTCTCCGCTAAGCTGGCCACCGAAGCCTATGGCCGTTTCGGTTCTCCGCTGATGGAACGATACTCCGCCATCACGATGTGCTCGATCTTCCTCGTCGGAATTGTCGCTCTGCTCTGGGCTCCCGAAACTAAAGGCCAGCCGCTGCCCGAGGAGTGAGCGCGCTCTTCCTTTGGGCGTGAAGCCTCAGTTGGATTGCGTTTCCCCATGATGCCATCAAGAATAAGGCATTTTTCCCTGCTCCTTGCCGTTGCACCTGGAGCGCTCGGGGCGGGAATTCCCCTCTACGCTTGGACAAAAGGCCGAATGGCAGGTGAGATCCCCTCGCAGTCGGAATCAGAAGCCATGGGACTCACCTACCCTCCTTGGCATGACGAGGCGATCCATTGGCTCGCGTTGCAGTTGTTCGCTCTTGTGGGCATTTTCATGGCTGGATTGATCGCGCGTGTCTGTTTCAAGCAATCATTGAGGCTGGCCTGTTCTGCAGGCCTTCTAGTCTGGCTGGCCATCATCGTCATCGGGCTGCGTCAATATGGATGGGCCCTTGCAGACTGATCGCATGAGCCACGCAGGAAGACGTCCTTCAGTCGGAAGGCGGCAAAGCTCCCTGTGATTTTGATTTTACCCAAGGGAGTTCGCGTTCCATGATGCCCGCATGAGTGGTGAAACAACCTTGTGGAAAGGGCGTCCGTCGCAGTGGCTGAATCTTGGCCATTTCCTGATCGCCCTGGCGGTGGGGATCGGGATCGCGTTTTTTCCTCCTGCCTGGCCCTTCGAGATCGTGCCGCTGCTCTATGTGGCCTGGCGGTGGTTGTTGGTGCGGTCCACCCATTTCGAACTGACCTCCGAGCGTCTCCGCGTGACCGAGGGCATCCTCAACCAGAAGATCGACGAAATCGAACTCTACCGCGTGAAGGACATCGCCATGGAGCGTCCGCTGTGGATGCGCATGACCGGCCTGGCCTCGGTGCTGCTCGACACCTCGGACCGCTCGATGCCGAAACTCACCCTGCCCGCCATTTCCAACGGCGTGGAACTCCGCGAGCAGCTCCGCAAGCAGGTCGAGGAAATCCGCGACCGCAAGCGCGTGCGTGAGGTGGACATGGAGGAGCCGCATGATCACGAAGGCCTGGGTGGCCAGGATCCGCATTCGCTCTAAGCTCCACGCGCATGAAGCCCTCCGCGCTGCTTCTGCTCGCCTTCATCGGCATGTCGTCGTGCAAGCCGGATGCCGGTTCCGGCGCGATGCTTCCACCCCTTGAGACCGGGCGCTACTACGACATCGTCTTTCCCAAGGATTCGGAATCCTTGCGTCAGACCAGCTTCAAG
>JAIXVN010000124.1 GCA_027483005.1 Verrucomicrobiaceae bacterium | reverse complement strand
GAAGAGGTTGCCGAAGCTCTCGGCTCCGCGTGAGAGGCCTCCAACTCCGACTCCGTCGATGAGGAACTTGTCGAAGAAGTTCACGATGCCGGCGAAGGCGTCCTGGAGGTAGCGGACGACCACATTGTCATAGAAGCCATCGACGTAGAAGCGGTTCTTGAATAGCGGGACGGAGACAGGGTCCTTGTCCTTGCCCTTGTAGAGCAGGAAACCGGCGATCACTCCGATGGCGACTGCCACAAGTGAGACCATCGGCACGATTCCGCCGAAGTGGAATTCGCCTGCATGCTCCGGAAGGGCAGGGGCGAGCCCGCTGACGCTCTTGTAGCCGGAAATCAGGGCCATCACGGCGAGAAGAGCCAGCGGGACGAACATCAGCGGACCAACCTCATGAGCGTGCTCGGAACCGTGGTCGCGTGGCTTGCCGAGGAAGGCGACGACAAACAGGCGTGTCATGTAGAACGGGGTGAGCACGGCAACCACGGCGGCGATCCAGAACAGGGCCGGGTTGTGTTCATGGGCGGCGTCGAGGATGAGTTCCTTCGAGAAGAAGCCCGAGGTGCCGGGAATGGCGATCAGGGCGAGGAAACCGATCAGGAAAGTGATGCCGGTGATCGGCATTTTCTTCAGCAAACCGCCCATTTTCCAGATGTCCTGCTCGTGGTGGCAGGCGTGGATGACGGCACCGGAACCGAGGAAGAGCAGGGCCTTGAACCAGGCGTGGGTGAAAAGGTGGAACATGCCAGCCTCACCGGCGACGAGTCCGACCGCCATGACCATGTAGCCAAGCTGGGAGAGCGTGGAGTAGGCGAGGACTCGCTTGATGTCGTCCTGCTGGGTGGCCATCAGCGCGGCGGCGAGGGCGGTGATGCCGCCGATCCAGGCGATGACTTCGCTGGAGAAGAGTCCGCGAAGGAATTCGGGCTCCAGATGAAGGGAAAACTGCACGCGGAACAGCATGTAGACGCCCGCCGCGACCATCGTCGCGGCGTGGATCAGGGCGGACACCGGGGTCGGGCCTTCCATGGCGTCGGGCAGCCAGACGTGGAGCGGAAGTTGGGCGGACTTGCCGACCGCGCCGCAGAAGACGCAGAGCAGGGCGGTGGAAAGCGTGGCGGCGAAGATCGCAGGATGGGCGGCGGCGAATTGCTTCACGCCCACTGCCATGCCATCGAAGGCGAGGCTCCCAGTGATGCCCCACAGCAGGAGGATCCCGATCAGGAATCCAAAGTCACCGACGCGGTTGCAGAGGAAGGCCTTCTTCGCGGCATCGGCGGCGGAGTCCTTTTGATACCAGTGGCCGATGAGCAGGTAGGAACTCACGCCGACCAGCTCCCAGAAGATGAAGGTCATGATGAAGTTCGAGGCCAGCACGATGCCGGTCATCGAGAACATGAACAGCGACAGACCCGTGAAGAAGCGGGCCTTGGCCTCGTCGTCCTTCATGTAGGCGACCGAGAAGATGTGAACCAGCAGACCGATGCCCGTGACCACGATCATCATGCCGGTCGAGAGCCGGTCGAGGGTGATGCCGAGCTCGATCGAGAAGCCCTTCACGCCGGCCCATTCGAAGGTCGAGGTGCCGGTTTTTCCGAGCAGGGAAACCGCGATGCCAAACGTGACCGCAGCAGAGACCACCGAGGTGATCACGGCGAGTGGCGAGCGTTTCAGGAAAAGCTGGTTGGCTGCCGCGACGACGAGCGGCAGGAACAGGAGGATCCAGGGAAGCTGGTTCATGAAATGGGAGAGGGTATCGGGAAAGGGTTCAGCCGCGCATCGACGTGAGGTCGTCGGTGTGGATGGTCTGGCGGGCGCGGTAGAGGGCAACGATGATGGCGAGTCCGACCGCGACCTCGGCAGCGGCGACGGTGATCACGAAGAACACCAGCATCTGCGAATTCGGATCAGGCAGGCCGTAGGAGGTCAGGTTGAAGCGGGAGAACGCGATCAAGGTCAGGTTCGCGGCGCTCAGCATCAGCTCCAGGCACATGAACACGATGATGATGTTCCGTCGCAGCACCACGCCGGCGAGGCCGATGGCGAACAGCAGCCCGGAAACGAGCAGGTATTGGTGAAGGGTGGCCATGGAGGTGGGAGGGGAAATTCGAAATTCTAGATCTGAAATTCGAAAGGGAGATCAGTTGGTTTGGCGCTTGGAGAGGACGACGACGCCGACAGTGGCGACGAGGAGGAGGACGCCGAGAATTTGAAGCGGGAGATTGTAGCCGGTGAAGAGGGTCTGGCCGATGATGTGGACGTCGGGGAGCTTCTGTTCGACTGAAAGCGTGTTCGCGATCTTCGGGCTGATGTCCTGGTAGTGCGCGGCTCCTGCGGCGAGATCGAGCTTCGGCAGCTCCTTGTCGGGCGAGCTGGAAAGCACGCCGATGAGCTGGATGGCGAAGGCGATCACCAGCGCGAATCCGGCGGCGACCGGGCCGAGCTTCGGCTTGCGACCGGTTTCGACCTTCAGGTCGAGGAGCATGATGATGAACAGGAACAGCACCATGATCGCGCCGGCATAGACGAGGATCTGGATGATGCCGGTGAAGTAGGCGTTCAGGCCGATGAAGAGTCCGGCGAGTCCGACGAACGAGGCGACCATTGAAAGCGCGCTCGAGACCGGGTTTTTGAACGCGACCACCGCGATGCCGCCGATGAGCATCAGCAGCGAGAAGAACCAGAAGAGAAGAGAGGGCATGTTAAAGTTTGTTAGTGTTCAGTTTGAAGTTTTCAGGGAATCCAGTTTCTTGCTGAAAACTGAACACTGAAAACTGACACACTCATTTGAGCTCATTCCACTTGTTGACGAGACCGACGCGGACGCCGCCGATTTCGTAGAGCTTCTTCTTGTTGTGGACCATGTCCTTGCGGGCGAGTCCGGTGATGGCGTAGTCCTTGCGGAGGTAGATGGCCTGTTCGGGGCAGACTTCCTCGCACATGCCGCAGTAGATGCAGCGGATCATGTCGATGTCGAATTCCAGCGGACGCTTTTCAACCTTGGCCCACTTGTCGTCGGCCGGGATCTCGCTCGGTTTGATCTTGATGGCCTTCGGCGGGCAGATGAATTCGCAGAGCTGGCAGGAAACGCAGCGCTCGCGACCCTGTTCATCGGTCACCAGCGCAGGAGCCCCGCGGTAGTGTTCGGGAAGATGCTCGTCCCATTTCTGCTCGGGATACTGCATCGTGATGCCGAGACCGGAGGACTCCATGTCCTTCGCGCCACGGGTCTTGTTCCGGAGTGAGGCCACGGCGTGCTTCATCGTCAGGAAGAAGCCCTTGATGAGGGCTCCGAAGTAAATCTTCTCGCCTGCGTTGAGCTTCGGGCGCTGGAGTTTGATGACAGCCATTTTTTGACAGGATTTACAGGATTTTGCAGGATCAGGAATTCTGCGAATCGGAGGGTTCCGTTTTTGGACGATAAGTCCTGAACTTCTTTTTGAATTGAAGGGATTCGGCTCCGAAGTTGATGAGGAGACCTTGATTGAGCCCAGTCGTGGTGAGGTAGTTCACCAATTGGGCTTCATGCACCGGCAACAGGGTTTGGACAGCCTTGAGTTCGACGATCAGCAGCCCATCGATGACCAAATCGGCTTCGAAGTCTCCAACAGGTTTGTTCTTGTATAGGACTTGAAGTTTCTTCCGGGACTCGAATCGAATTCCGATCTCATTCAGCTCAATTTCGAGGGTTTTGTGGTAAACCGATTCGTTGTAGCCATTTCCAAGAATCCGGTGCACAGCCATGGCGCAGCCAATTACTTGGCCGGTCAATTCCGATGTGGGTTCTTGTGACATGAGATTGATCCTGAAAAATCCTGTTAATCCTGTAGCAGAAGGCCGGAGTTCCGCTTGGCGGGCGCTTCGGAAACCTTGGCGACCCAGATAACGGCGGCACAGAGGACGAGAAGGAGGACGGCTCCGATGCCGATGACGGCAGCGGAAAGGGTTGGCGCGGCGATCACGAGCGCACCGAGGAAGACGTTCACGAGGGCGGCTTCGAAGAAGATGACCCAGCCGAGCTTCATGAGCTGGTCATAACGGAACCGTGGCACCGTCCAGCGGACGAGGATGAAGAAGAGGATGAAGCCGATGAGTTTCGCCAAGAAAACCCCGAGGTTGAGGAAACCGCCGATCTTGAACGATCCGATGGCCAAACCGGCTGCCCATTGGTCGAACCAAGGACCGAGCGACCAGCCACCGAGGAAGAGCGTGATGATCAGGGCCGAGCCGACGACCATTGCGGCGTATTCTCCCATGAAGAACATCGCGAACTTCATCGAGGAGTATTCGGTGTGGTAGCCGCCGACGAGTTCGGTTTCGCACTCCGGAAGGTCGAAGGGCATGCGGTTGGTTTCCGCGAAGATCGAGATCGTGAAGATCAGGAAGGAGATGAAGGCCGGGATGAGGAAAAGAAGTTTTTCCTGAAGCGGGTGGGCGGCGTCATGGCCCCAGAGCGGAAGGAGCAACCAGCCGTGTTGGGACTGGTATTGGACGATCTTGCCGAGGTTCAGGTCGCCGAAATACATGAGCACCGGCACCACGGAGAGACCGAGGCAGATTTCGTAGGAAATCATCTGCGCCGTCGAGCGGACGCCGCCGATGAAGGGGAACTTGGAGTTCGAGGACCATCCGGCGAGGGTGATGCCGTAAACGGAGAGCGAGGCGATCGAGAAGATGAACAGCGGGCCGACATCGAGATCCGCGATGGCGAGGCTGATCTTCTGTCCGGCGATGCTGATGTCCGAGCCGAAGGGAATCACGGCAAGTGTGATCAAGGCCGGAACGACTGTCAGAGCGGGAGCCAGCCAGTAGAAGGCCTTGCGGACGTGGGCGGGGGTGAAGTCCTCCTTGAGGAAGAGTTTCACGCCGTCAGCCATCGGTTGGACGAGCCCGAAGAAGGAAAAGTCCTTCTTCATGCCCAGCAGCGTCAGCGGCATGCCAACCCGGTTCGGGCCGACACGGTCCTGGATGATGGCGGAGAAGCGTCGCTCGAAATACACGGAAATCGGAACGAGCGGCAGTACCACCACGAAGGTCAGAATGATGACCTTCGCGAGGATGAGCAGCATGGTTAGGAAGTCAGGGTCCATGGAAGAAAGTTAGAGGTTACCCATTAATCGTCCCCGCCGCCTTGCGGGCGCGCTCGTTGGTGAGCAGCGGGATTTGATAGTCGGTATCGAGGAGCGGCTTGCCAAGGTCGCCGATCTTCGAAAGGGAAAGGCCGCTGAACTCAGGGATGGATTCGGCCATCGCCTTGAAGACGTCCTCGATCGAGTGGACTTCGTTTTTGTCTCCACTGAGGGCGAGGATGAGGTCGCGGAGGATTTCCCAGTCGTCGTGGGCTTTGGCAGGTGGTTCGACCGCGCGGTTGAGGCGCTGGAGGCGACCGGAAAGGTTGATCATCGAGCCGCGCTTTTCGGTGAAACCGGCGCTCGGCAGGACGAGTGCAGCGGCTTCGGCGGTGGGGTTCGCGAGGATGGCCATCTGAATGAGATAGGCCTTGGCGAGTTGCTCGGCGGTGAAGCCGGCGTCGGTGATCAGGTCTTCGCCGAGGGCGAGCACGGCCTTGATGGCTCCGGCGTCGAGACCGCTGCGGATCGAGCTGAGTTTTCCGGCAGGATCCGGAGTGCCGAGGACGAGCGAGGCCCCGGTGGTGTTCGGATTGCGATCAGCGGCGACGAGCAGTTGGTCAGCCTCTCCGGTGCGCGGGACGATCGAAACATTGGCGGTGCCAAGTTCGGCGGCGAGCGCACGAACCAGGAAAAGCTCCTCATTGGTCATGCGACCGGAGGCGACGATGGCGATCTCAGGTGCGCTGAAAGTCTTCAGCTTCGCCGCGGCGGAGGCGATGGCGTCTTTCCATGAAACCGGCTCGTGGTGGCTGCCGGTCTTGGCGAGCGGCTCGGTCAGGCGGGCGTCGGAATCAAGCGCGTGGAAAGTCAGGCGGTGCGAGTCCGGCATCCAGGTCGAGTTCACCTCGTCGTTCTGGCGCGGGGTGATGCGGTGGATTTTGCTCTCGCGGGTCCAGACGACGATGTTCGTGCCGGTGCCGCAGTTGACGTCGATGGTCTTGGTTTCCTTGAGGAACCAGACGCGCATCTGGAAACGGAAGTCGTTGGAGGTCAGCGCTCCGACCGGGCAGATGTCGACGG